>NZ_JAUBTS010000055.1:0-50340 GCF_036705105.1 Microcoleus sp. B9-D4 | reverse complement strand
AACAGTCAACAGTCAACAGTCAACAGTCAACAGTCAACAGTCAACAGTCAACAGTCAACAGTCAACAGTCAACAATGCCCAATTCCCAATAACTAATTAAAAATGCCCGAAAGCCATGAACTTGAAACAATCGAAATTCAACTCCTACTAGAGGGAATGTTTCGCTATTACGGATTTGATTTTCGCAATTATGCTCTTGCCTCTCTCAAGCGCCGTATTTGGAACACTATTCGCTCGGAACGGCTCACCACTGTCTCTGCACTTCAGGAAAAGGTACTTCACAATCCTGCTTACCTAGACCGTTTACTGCTGGACATTTCTGTCAATGTAACGGCGATGTTTCGCGATCCCAGCTTTTACATTAGTTTCAGAAATAAAGTGGTGCCGCTGCTGCGTACTTATCCTTTTATTCGGATTTGGCACGCTGGATGTTCAACGGGAGAAGAAGTCTATTCTATGGCAATCTTGCTGCAAGAAGAAGGACTGTATGACCGTTGTCGTATTTACGCTACGGACATGAATGAATTAGTTTTGAAAACAGCTAAAACAGGGATATTCCCGCTGAAAAAAATGCAAGAATATACGCAACTCTACCACCAAGCGGGGGGCAAAAAAGCGTTTTCTGAGTATTACACTGCTGCCTATGAAAATGCGATTTTTCGGTCTTCACTTAAAGATAATATTGTCTTTGCTCACCACAACCTAGCAACGGATAATTCTTTTAATGAGTTTAATGTTATTTTATGCCGTAATGTGCTGATTTATTTCAATTCACGCCTCCAAGAGCGGGTACACAAGCTTTTTTATGAGAGCCTGGGAATGTTTGGGGTTTTAGGACTAGGACATCAGGAGTCTCTGACTTTTACACCTTATGAAAAATACTATGAACCAATTGAAAGTAGTGATAAACTCTACCGAAGAATTAAATAAAAAAAATTTTGAAATAGTGGTTGTGGGCACGTCTTTGGGAGGGCTAGAGGCTCTGACTGTGCTGCTGGCAGATTTGCCAAAAAGCTTTCCTTTGCCTGTAGTTATTGTCCAACACCGCCATAAGAGTTCTCAGAATAAGCTTACTGATTTTTTACAAAAGCAAAGCTCTCTCCCAATCACAGAGGCCCAAGACAAAGAGGAGATCGCACCTGGACGGGTTTACTTGGCTCCCGCTGACTATCACTTGCTAATAGAATCGCCCTCTGAGGAGGAGTTTAGTCTGTATGAAAACGACTTTACAGAATGGGGGAGCGTGGCAGTGGAGTCAATCCACAATTCAAAATCCCCAATCCCCAATCGCGGAGCTCCTACATTTGCACTATCAACTGAGGCTCCTGTCTCCTACGCGCGGCCCTCAATCGATGTGCTGTTTGAGTCTGCTGCGGATGCCTTTGGGGAGAAAGTTATCGGCATAATTTTAACGGGAGCTAATTCGGATGGCACTAAAGGGCTGGCAAAAATTAAAGCTGAGGGAGGATTGACATTGGTGGAGGAACCGGCTTCGGCTCTATGCCCGACCATGCCAGCGTCGGCGATCGCAAATGTTGAAGTAGACTGGATTTTACCCCTCTCTAAAATCGCTCCCTGTTTAGTCAATTTGCTAAGAATTAAAGATTAAAAAAATTATGAATCTGCAGTCCCCCCATCGAGTAAATGTCCTTTTAGTTGACGATCGCCCAGAAAATTTGGTAGCTCTAGAAGCTATCCTCAACAGCCCCTCTTATCATCTAGTACAAGCTAATTCGGGCGCGGAGGCTCTGAGATGTCTGCTTAATGAAGATTTTGCGGTAATTTTGCTTGATGTGCAGATGCCGGGAATGGATGGATTTGAGACAGCAACATTGATTCGCTCTAGAGATCGATCGCGAGCGACTCCGATTATTTTTATCACAGCATTCAGCAGTAATGACACCCACGTGTTTAAAGGTTATTCTCTGGGTGCGGTGGATTACCTCTTCAAACCCTTGGAACCGGAAATATTGACCTCGAAGGTGCAGGTATTTGTAGAATTGTTCCAAAAAACAGTCGAGGTGAAACAGCAAGCAACACAGTTAGCTGCGGTTAATAGTGAACTAAGTAAAAGTGAAGAGCGGTTTCGCACTTTGTGTGCTTGTTCGCCGCTGGGAATTTACTTAGCTGACGTTGAAGGCCGCTGTACTTACATCAATCCCCGTTGTCAAGCAATTTGTGGGTTAACTTTGGAGGAAAGTTTAGCAGATATTTGGCAGCGGGAAGTTCATCCAGAAGATCGCGAGCGCGTAGTAGCAGATTGGTTAGCTTGGATTAAAGAAGGCAACGAATATTCTAACGAGTTTCGATTAGCTGGTAGCGAAACTGTGCGTTGGATTAATGTGCAGTCGTCCCCTATGTTTTCGGATTTGGGAAAACTGATCGGTCACGTGGGTACGGTTAGAGATGTCACAGACCGCAAGCAAGCAGAGGAAGAACGCGGCAGACTAATCCGCGAACAAGTGGCGCGGCAAGAAGCGGAGAGAGCTAACCAGATGAAGGATGAATTTCTAGCTATTCTCTCTCACGAACTCCGTACTCCTTTAAATGCAATTCTCGGCTGGTCTAGGCTGCTTCGTACCAAAACATTTGACCAAGACACTATAGAGAAAGCCCTAGAAACAATTGAGCGCAATGCTAAATCTCAATCTCAACTCATTGAAGATATTTTAGATGTTTCGCGGATTCTGCGGGGGAAACTAAATTTAAATAAGCATCCGATTCGGTTGGAATCTGCGATCAAGCTGGCTATAGATTCTTTGCAGCCACTGACGGAGGAAAAATCAATAATCATAGAATTAACGTGCAGTCCCAATGTAGGTGAAGTTATCGGCGATTTCGATCGCTTGCAGCAAATTGTGTGGAATTTGCTGTCAAATGCGATTAAGTTTAGTCCGCAAGAGGGTAAAGTACAGGTGCGGTTAGAGTCAGTTGGAGATGAGGCTCAAATTGAGATTATTGATAGCGGCATTGGTATAGCTCCTGATTTTTTGCCTTATGTTTTCGATCGCTTCCGCCAAGCTGATAGCAGCACAACTAGGTCTTACGGGGGTTTAGGACTGGGACTGGCGATCGTCCGTCACTTGGTGGAACAGCACGGCGGTAAGGTGTATGCAGAGAATAATCCGGGCGAGGGTGCGAAATTTACGGTGGCTTTACCTGTTGCACAGACGAACGCCCTCGCTGCTGACGATGGGTCATACCTCAATGACCAGGCAGAGGTTCTCCCCACTCTAACTAATTTGCAATTGCTGGTGGTGGATGATGACGATGACACGCGGGAGTTTTTGATTGCTTTACTCGAGGACGAAGGAGCTATGGTGCGATCGGCGGCATCGGTGGCCGGGGCTTTAGCTGCACTGGAGAGTTATTGGCCGGATCTGCTGCTGAGCGACATTGGAATGCCGGAAGCAGACGGCTACGAGTTGATCGCGCGGGTGAGAGAAATGGAAGTGCTCAGGGGTGGAAAGATGCCTGCGATCGCTCTGACGGCCTACGCGAGAGAGGAAGAGCGCCAGCAAGCGCTGGAAGCTGGTTTCCAGATGCACTTATCTAAACCAGTTGACATAAATAAGTTAATTGCCGCAATTGCTAACCTCACAGGAATACTCGGAAATCCCGATCCAACTCACATCTTGCACGATGCTCAAGAACAGGCAAGATGCCTGTTCCACAAAGATTAGATTTTATTGTGGGGAGTAGGGGTTGGGCAGGAGAGCCGGCCCGTGAAGGCTGATTGACAATAGTGTTCTTCGGTGCTTTCCAACGGGCTCGGCGGTTGAAACCGCTTTGTTGACCGAAAGCATCCAGGATACCCGCCACGTGATTCATCCGTCCAGAAATAAAAAACCTGTATCCGATGAAACTTGCCGAACGTATTTATTCGTGGGCTCTATGCTTCAATCTAAAATCTAAAATCTAAAATCTAAAATCGATTGACCCCCCAATCCCGTGCCGATTAGTGAGAAAAATATTAAGCTAGCTTAAAGGACAAGCGATCGACAGTTCGGAACAAGACACCCGTTTTTCCACAAAAAACTGGATATTTGCCGTTTTTTTGCTTCAACCTGCCGTCAAAGTACAAAATTACTCGCCAATCAATTCATGAATATTTTTAGCAGTCTGCTTTCTAGCCCAACTCAAGCACCCCAAGTCAAAAAACAGCGTCGAGGCATTGAAATTAAGTCGGAACGCGAAATCGAAATTATGCGGCAGGCCGCGAAAATCGTTGCAACGGTACTCAAAGAAATTTCCCAAATGGTGAAACCGGGAATGACTACTGCTGATTTGGATGCTTATGCCGAAAAACGCATCCGTGCTATGGGAGCAACTCCGAGTTTTAAAGGCTATCACGGTTTTCCCGGATCGATTTGCTCTAGCATTAATAACGAAGTTGTTCACGGCATCCCCAGCGCCAAAAAGGTAATTCGGGCTGGAGATGTTCTCAAGGTAGATACGGGGGCATATTACCAAGGTTTTCACGGCGATTCTTGCATTACGATCGCAGTTGTGGAAGTGACTCCCGAATCGGCAAAATTAATCCGAGTCGCAGAAGAAGCTCTCTACAAAGGCATCGAACAAGTAAAGGCTGGAGCCTATTTGCTCGATTTGGCTGGTGCGATCGAAGATCATGTCAAAAGCAACGGTTTTAACATCGTTGAGGAGTTTACCGGCCACGGTGTCGGGCGAAATTTGCACGAGGAACCGTCGGTTTTCAATTTCCGCACGCGGGAAATGCCGAACGTGAAATTGCGAGCGGGCATGACATTGGCGATCGAACCAATTCTGAATGCCGGTTCTAAATACACTCGGACGCTTTCTGACAAGTGGACTGCTGTAACCGTTGACAATGCTATGTCGGCTCAGTTTGAGCATACTGTGTTGGTGACAGAAACTGGCTATGAAATTTTGACAGATCGTTCAAAAGTTTAAGTGGAAGGGTTCAACAATAATTTTGAGTTTTGAGTTTCGAGTTTTGAATTAAAGATTTAAACACTTTTTAATCGTTAGATCAAAACCTAACTCAAAGCTCTTGAGTTGGACAATAAGTTTTTAACTTCCTTCGAGGGATGGAGTGACAATAAGACTTAAATGTGGCTAAATTAAAAAATAGTGGTAAAGCGTAAAGGTAACAACTATGTCAGCACGATTATTATTGGTAGATGATGAACCGGGCTTGCGGGAAGCAGTACAAGCTTATTTGGAAGATAGCGATTTTGCGGTTGAGGTTGCCAGTAATGCTCGCGATGGGTGGGAACTCTTGCAGCAGTACAATCCCGATTTGGTGATTTCAGACATTATGATGCCGCAGGTGGACGGTTATCAATTTCTCAAGCAAGTGCGGGCAGATCCTCGCTATAAGGCTTTGCCGGTGGTATTTTTGACGGCTAAGGGGATGACGAGCGATCGCATTCAAGGCTATCAAGCAGGCTGCGATGCTTATCTTTCTAAGCCCTTCGATCCCGACGAATTAGTAGCAATAGTAACCAATTTGCTGGCCCGCCGCGCGGCTGCTAAGGAGACGAGCGAAAATGCTGAAAGTCCTGATATTGCTGCTTTGACAAGCCAAATGGCGAGAATTGAGTCTTTGCTGAGTGGGCGGAGTTCGATCGCCCAAAGTCCTTCGCCGATTAAAATTGATTTGACTCCGCGAGAACAAAGTGTTTTGGATTTGGTTGCTCAAGGTTTGATGAATAAGGAAATTGCCCGCCGCTTGGAAACTAGCGTGCGTAATGTGGAAAAGTACGTCAGCCGTTTGTTTAGCAAGACGGGTACTAACAGCCGTACTGAGTTGGTTCGCTTCGCCCTCGAACACGGCTTGACGAAATAGGAGCCCTCTCGACTTGGCTGGAGGCTATGCCTCGCCGAGCGGCGTTACCAGGCTCTTCCTGGTAACGAGAATTATGCAACAACTTAGAAATGTTAAGATATAAGTATTGACAGATATCCGGTGGCTGTGGTATGTCACATCAGCTTGCTGGTGGCAGCGCGGGAGTGCGAAAACTGGTGTGCGAAAACTGGTGTGCCAAAACTGGTGTGCGATTCCCTACGGGATACCTACGCTAGCGCGTACTTCTCACCCACTTTGCTTTGAGTCTGAGATAAACACTCGCAAACACCGGGGAATTACTTAGCGGGAAAACCTGACTGTTTAAGAGTTTTCACGTAGTAAATAGAAAGGCAAACAGTTGACCGGATATGCTCCGTTAAGCAAACTTGCCACAAACAGTCACAGATCAGGTTATATCCTGTGGAAAAGCAAGCGACTATTAATTAATGAATCTGCTCAAAAACGGATACTTGCACACTGCTGGAGTGTTAAGCAGCCCACAATTTTAGATCAAAGTTCAAGCTCTCAGATTCATCTGTGGAGTAAATCTAAAATCTAAAATCTAAAATCTAAAATCGACTGACAGCGCTCTCAAGTAGCCGCAGAGGTTGAATGTATAGCAGTACCAAAGTTGAGTTTATATCAGGAGGATACCATGAGGAAAATCACGGCGCGACAAACGATAAGTGCCATAGTAGCACTGCCGATCGTACTAATAGCCAATACAACTCAAGCTTTAGCCACTGATACCGATCAAAAAATAGAGCCAATTAAGAAAGTTTCGGATTTTGGCGATGAGCTAGATTTTGATATTGGGCCACCAACAACCATCAGCATTGAAGAAAGCGAGGATTGGGATGAACCTGATTTTGCAGCTACTTTAGATATGGAGATTAGTAAATTTATGACCAAAAATCTTCAAGCTGTAATTGATGAGCCGCCGCCGATAGTTTATCTCAGTGCGGCCAGGGGCCAGTCAACCCGGGAATGCCGGATTTCTGGGATATGCGAATAACTGAATCGGATTTGTGCGATTTGGGCGATGGCTGGGAGCCCCGCAAACAAAGACTCTTTGGCTGGGTAGAATTTGAGCAATTATCAAGATTTCAGTAAAATCCGGTTGATTTTGCTGGGAATATGCGAATAACAGAGTATGTATTTTTTTGGGTATGCTTTAATTGCGATCGGCTAAAACAATAAGTGTGCAGGCTGAAATAAACTTAACTAATTGATAGTTGCAATTGATGGAAAATCGCCCACAAGGGCAGAAATAAAATTAATTCTAGGATTCTTCGCAGTGATTTGCCAAAGTGAAAAATGGTCATAGTAAACTTATATCAACCGCCAAAATAGTTAGGAACTTCTTAATTGCACTTTCCCCAGCCGTCGATTCATGACATCCGTGACATCCGTTAAAAAAATAGTTGCCGAACTTCCTTTTTTCGGCAGTTTACAGCATCTATTCTAAGAAAGTTTTTCAACTCTTAATTATGATTAATTCGCACTACCAGCAAGAAACCGCAGCACAGCAAAACAAAAGTTCGCTGCAAACTCTCTCCCGGACTCTGAGAATGTCTCACGGGCAATTTTCGCTCATTTTGGTACGGTGCAATTACAGTGCCATGAGAGAGGAAATTGTAAGGCAATTGCGGGAAGAGTCTGGGATCGAGATTCGAGAAATTATCCTCCCGCCATCTGTTAAAACTCTTTACACGACGATAGAAACCAAAGTTTCCTGCAACCATCCGCCAGCTTTAATGGTGTTTGGATTGGAATCGGTAAGTGCGATCGATCGACTGCTGACTTCTACCAACTACGTGAGGGAAGAATTTCGGAATAATTTTCCTTTCCCGGTGGTGCTGTGGGTGACAGACAAAATCTTAAAAAAACTGATTCGGTTAGTAACAGATATCGAAACTTGGACGACAAGTGTTGAATTTGTGATGGGCCCGGACGACTTGGTAGATTTTTTGGGCAAAAGTGCCGATCGCATTTTTTCCAACATTTTAGAAAGTGGCAATTGGCGTTTAACTAATTCTGCCATTCTCGGAGCCAATTCTTTGAGTGAACTAGAGTCGGCCAGCCAAGACTTGCAAACTTGCAATATCAGATTAGAACCAGCTATTGAAGCAAGTTTGCAATTTATTCGCGGTAGGCACGAATATGCTTGTCACCGCATCCCTGCCGCTATTGAATTATATCAAAAAAGTCTCACTTTTTGGAAGTATCAAGTAGCATTTATTGGATCAAAAACACAATTTAGCGATTTGTTATTTACCGTTCACCCTGCACCGGTGTTAGAGGGGATTCTGCTATTCCACATCGGTCTTTGCTACCGTTTCCAAGCAGAAAAACACCGCAGCGGCAACCGTCCTTACTGGACGGAAGCTAAGAATTATTTTCAGGAATGTATTGATGTTTTAGAACGAGCGGGACGGCCGGATGCCGTGGGTATATTCATCAATCAACTTGGGGAAGTATTGCAGCATTTAGAAGATTGGGATGCACTCTGGAATTTAGCCATAAAAGCTCGGAGGTTACATGAAAATATGGAAAATTCAGCAGTTAATTTGGCTCAAGATTACGGCTTTTTGGCTAGAGTAGCCTTAGAGCAAAAGAACTGGCAAGGGGCGAAAGAATGGGCTTTAGTGGCTCTAGACGTTCTCAACTCAAATTTAGAAGCGACGGGACAGGGAACCCATGTAAAGTCGCAGCATCTAGGCTTGTATCTGTTAATTTTAGCAGAGGCCCAGAGCCATTTGGGTGAGGTGCAGGATGCGATCGCGCATTTAGAGCTTGCTCGCTCGGAAACCGAAGCGTGCTACAACCCGCAACTGTATTTGCGGGTTTTAGAAATGCTGCGATCGCTCTATTTTCAGCGGGGAGAATATCTCGAAGCATTTCAAATTAAGCAAGATTATCGAGCGGTGGAACACACGTATCGGTTCCGAGCTTTTATTGGAGCAGGAAAGTTGCAGCCGCACAGAGAAGCGGTTAATTCCGTCGCCGAAACTGTAGCCGGCGCTGCTACTATTGCTGACGAAATTACTGCTTCCGGCAGAGAGCAAGACCTCAACCGCTTGATATATAGGATGAACAATACCCCCGACAAACTGACAGTAATTTACGGTCAGTCTGGAGTTGGCAAAAGTTCAATAGTCACCGGGGGATTAGTACCAGCTCTTAAACAGAAAAAAATAGAAATGCGGACTGTTTTGCCCGTAGTGCTGCAAGTTTACAACAACTGGCCGCGGGAATTGACCAGACAGTTATCTGCTGGGAAAGCTGAGATATTCGATCCGGAAATTGCCGAAGCAGTACCAGAAACTGCTCCGGTAGATTTTCCAGTAGAAGCAGGTGCAGTCAAGGGAAATCATATTTCGGGATTTCACGGTGACTCGACTGGGAATAATGAGGAGAGAAGGGAGCAGTCACAGCCAGTAGAATTAATCATACAACAACAGGCGATCGAATACGAAAACATTATCAAGGAGCTGCAAATAAATTCAGAACATCTAGTGACTGTTCTGATATTTGACCAATTTGAAGAATTCTTTTTCGTGTGGAAAGAGCCAGCCCAAAGGCAGAGATTTTTTGATTTTTTGCGGGAATGCTTGAAAATCAAATATTTAAAAGTCGTCCTGTGTTTGCGGGAAGATTACCTGCACTATTTGCTGGAATTTTCCCGACCCAAAAACCAGACTGGATTCGTTAACAATGATATTTTGGAGGACATTCTCAGCAAAAACATTCTGTTTTATTTGGGAAATTTTTCGCTGCTTGATGCGCGATCGGTAATTCGCACTTTAACTGAGCGAGCGCAGTTTTACTTAGAACCGGAGCTGATCGAAGAATTAGTCAATGATTTAGCTGGAGAATTGGGAGAAGTCCGCCCGATAGAACTACAACTTGTCGGCGCTCAACTGCAACAAGAGAACATTAGAACTTTGACTCAATATCAGGAACTTGGCAACAATCCGCAACAAAAATTAGTCGAAAGATTTCTCGAAGAAGTCATCAAAGATTGCGGCCCGGAAAATGAAGTAGCGGCGCGCCGAGTTTTGTATTTGCTGACAGATGAAGATGAGATCCGTCCCCTAAAAACCCGCGCCGAATTAGCCTCTAATTTAGCGACATTTGCCGAAGCTGACAAATTAGATTTAGTCTTAGAACTGTTAGTAAACTCTGGTTTAGTTTTTCGCTGGACGGAACTGCCTGCAGAGCTTTATCAGCTCGTTCACGATTATTTAGTTAGCTTCATTCGCCAGCAGCAAGAATTAGATAAAAAAGCAGAATTTGAGGAACTGCGAAAGCAAAATCAAATTAACCGAGATGAAATTGAACAAATTCGCAAAGACAGAGAGCAAGATGCTTTGCTGTCGGAAGCTAGAGACAAACAGTACCAAGCGGAAGCTCAACTTTACCAAACTCGGAGATGGCAATTGCGGGCGGCAGTTCTAGGAGTGCTTGTACTCGCAGGTGTTTCGGGGATGGCTTTCGAGCAAGCAAAATTAGCAGAAAGCGCACGGCAGGAAGCAGAAACCAGTCGGACTGATGCCCTAAATTCGGCGTCGGAAGCTTTGGTGCTTTCTAATGAAAAAAATCAATTAGGAGTGTTGGGAAATAGTATCAAAATTGGTCGTGATTCTCTGAAAAGTACAGCGCTGCCTGTGGAAACTAAAAATCAAATTGCTGAAAGACTCAGACAAGCCGTTTCCGGGGTGCAAGAACGCAACCGTTTCGAGCAGCACAGCAAGTTTGTTTTGGATGTGAGTGTCAGTCCCGATGGCAATTCAGTTGCTTCGGCAAGTGCTGACAAAACTGTTAAATTGTGGAGCAAAGAAGGTAAGTTATTAAAAACTTTCAATCACCCAGATAGCGTGACGAGTGTTAGTTTTAGTCCTGATGGGAAAACGATCGCGACTGGTTGTGCCGATCGCATAATTAGAATTTGGCAAGTAGATAACGACAAAAGTGCTAGTGGTATTTTATCCGGCCACCGCGATATCGTCACCAGCGTCAGTTTCAGTCCCGACGGCAAAACCCTAGCTTCCGCGAGTCACGACAACACCGTCAAAATCTGGAACCTTGCGAACAAAAAATTGCTGCAAACCTTAACCGGACACAAAGACTGGGTGCTGGGCGTCACTTTCAGTCCCGACGGCCAAACAATAGCCTCAGCAAGTGTTGACAAAACTGTCAAACTTTGGAACCGAGAAAGTAAAACGCAGAAATTTAGAATTAATCCCAAAACATTAACCAAACATTCGGACATTGTTTACAGCATTAAGTTCAGTCCAAACAGTCGAGAACTCGTCTCGGCAAGTGCCGACACCACAGCAAAAGTTTGGAACCGAAATGGTGAGGAAATCAGAACTCTCAAAGGACACAACGATGAAGTTGTCAGCGCGAGTTTCAGTCGCGACGGCAAAAAAATTGTCACCGGCAGTGCAGACGATACGGTGAAAGTTTGGAGTCGCAGCGGCACTTTGCTCAACACTTTTCGAGGACATCAAGACGACGTAAGAGCCGTAAGTTTCAGTGGCGACGGCACTATTGCTTCCGCAAGTAAGGACAAAATAGTGAAAATTTGGAAACCGGACAGCACTCCGCTGAATAAGATTTTATCGGGACACGGAGACTGGGTTTACAAAGTCAGTTTTAGTGCTGACAGTAAAACAATTGCCTCTGCTAGCGGTGACAAAACAGTGAGACTTTGGCGTGCTGACGGCAGTTTATTCAAAACCTTAGAAGGTCACAAAGATTCTGTTACCTGGGTGAGCATTTCGCCTGATGATAAAACTGTTGCTTCTGCCAGCGATGACAAAACAGTGAAAGTCTGGAGTTTAAACGGCAAACTGTTAAATACCCTCAGCCACAGCGGCATTGTTAAAAGCGTGAGTTTTAGTCCAGACGGAAAGATAATTGCCGCCGCAAGTGCCGATCGCAAATTGTACCTCTGGCGCTGGAACGGTTCTAAAGCAACTTTGTTTGCAAAACTCGATCACAGCAATCCAGTAATTAGCGTTAGCTTCAGTCCCGACGGCAAAACTATTGCTACTGCTACCGCTGCTGAGGACAAGGCAAGCGGGAAGAAAAAGGCTTTTGAAATTACGGGAGAAAAGAGAGTTTACCTCTGGCAATTTAACGGTTCGTCTGCGAAGATTCTGAAAACTCTCGACCACGAGGACAGCGTTAAAAATGTGAGTTTCAGTCCAGACGGTAAGACTATTGCTGCTGCTTGCGCTGACAAAAAAGTTTACTTGTGGGAGTTTGATGGAAAGGTTGCCAATTTAACTGAAAAACTCGAACACAGCGATACTGTAGAAAGCGTGAGTTTTAGTCCCGACGGCAAGTTGATTGCGGCGGCGAGTGGGGGAAATACTGTTAAGCTGTGGGATTTTGACGGCAAGAAGGCGCTGCTATCTAAGACTTTGGAATCGAGCGATCGTGTGTTGAGTGTTACTTTTAGTTCTGATAGCAAAACTCTGGGTTTTGCTAGTAGGGATAGGAATGTAATTCTGTTGCCTGTGGAGAATTTGGAACTGAATAATATCATTGCTCGCAGTTGCGAGTGGTTAGGAGATTATTTGCAGAATGACCCGAATGTTGCTGAGGGCGATCGACTGCTTTGTCTTGGATTTGGGAAGCAGGCGTTAAATAAGAGGAAGTAAACCTTAAGCTAGGACGGGCTAGAAGCCCATCCCACAAAAATTATTTTTTCTTGTGGGTAAGCTAGGACGGGCTAGAAGCCCATCCCACAAAAATTATTTTTTCTTGTGGGGAGTAGGGCATGGGCATCTTGCCCGCCCGAAAATTTAATTAAAAGGACTTTTGCAAGATAAGACGGCGGTTGAAACCGCCGGGTATTCTTAAAACATCTATCTATTGACTAATTTTTTGTGTTGTAAATTTGCAGTAAATTAGACTAATAAACTTAACAGCACATCAATCCGCAATTCAAACAAAAGGTAAACCACATGGATGTCAACTCCCAAAATGTCCAACAAATCCCGCCCTTCAACGAGACAAACGAGGAAACACCAGAGATAGGTGGCGGTTTGCCCGTAATAGAATATTGGGCAGAACATACATTGTCCCCGGAAGGGCCGAAACTTTGGAAAACTTTGCTGCACAAAAGTGCTTGTTTGTCCTGTTCTTGGGGCACGGGCGGGCAGAAAGGAGGTTTTACAAATGAAGAGGGCGAAAAACTTCAGCGGTGCATGAAAAGCGTCGAAGCAATCTCCGCTGAAATTAAGCCGGCTATCTCAACTAAATTTTTTGAACAGCAGAGTATTGCACAACTTCAGCAATTAACTTCAATGGAAGCCGACAGGCTGGGAAGGCTGAGTTTTCCGATGATTTTGCGGGCTGGTTCCTCTCATTACGATCGCATTTCTTGGGAAGAAGTTTATCAAATTGCCGAAGCTGCTTTTCGCAAAACCCCCGAAAGAGTGGCATCTTACAGTTCCGGACGCTCTTCCAACGAAGCGGCTTTTCTGCTGCAATTGATGATGCGGGCGATGGGTTCCAATAACTTAGCAGATTGTTCCGATCTCTGCCACGCTCCCTCGACAACCGGGTTAAGCGAAATGTTTGCCACCCGCACCTCGTTAGTGAGTCTAGAAAACTTGAAGGAAGCAGATTGCGTCGTGCTCGCGGGCAGCAATTCTTCCTACAACCATCCTCGCTTGATGAACGAATTGATTAAAATTCGCGACAAAGGCGGTAAAATAATTGTAATCAATCCGGTGATGGAAATCGGCTTAGTCAAGTTTGGTTCTCCCGCATTTCCTGTCAAATCGCTCATCCCCGGTTCCGATATTTCCTCCCTATACTTGCAACCAATTCCCGGCAGCGATACGGCGCTATTTGTCGGAATTCAAAAGTCTATTATCGAACAAGGTTTGCTGGACGAAAAATACTTACAAACTTATACAGAAGGCTGGGAAGCAGTAGTACAGCACGCCCGCGAAACCTCTTGGGAAACTATTACTAAAACCTGCGGAGTTTCCCAAGCAGAAATTGAGGCGGCAGCCAAAATTATCGGCACGTCCCAGCGGGTTGTATTCGGTTGGGCGATGGGAATTACCCAACACGATAACGGTGTAGATAACGTTTTCAGCATTGCCAACACAGCCTTGATGACTGGAAATGTCGGCAAAGAAGGGGCGGGATTAATGCCCGTCAGAGGACACTCAAACGTCCAAGGATTCGGCTCTATGGGCGTCACTGTGAAGCTGAAAAAAGAAATTCAACAAGCTTTAGAAAAGTTATTGAATCGTCCCCTGAGTCCTGTGAAGGGCTACGACACTCGATCGCTCATTGAAGCAGCAGAAGCAGGCAAAGTCGATACGCTGATATGTCTGGGCGGTAATTTGTATGGGGCGAATCCAGATTCAACGCAGGCAAAACAGGCTTTAAGCAATGTTGAAACAGTTATCTACCTCGCAACCAAACCGAATTTAGGGCATTTTCACGGCTTGGCAAAGCACAATACAATTGTGATTCCCGTCCTGAATCGCTTTGAAAACCCCCACAAAACAACGGTGGAATCTGGGAATAACTTTGTGCGTTTAAATGATGAGGGTGAAACTCATCTCCAGAATTCTGATCTGATTCCTGAAGTGTATTTTTTGACGGAATTAGCCAGCCGAATTCACGGCGATTTTCCCGTTGATTGGCGCCGACTTCAAGACACAAAATACGTTCGCCAATTGATTGCTAAAACTATTCCTGGCTATGAAAAAATAGCGACAATTGATGAAACACAAGAGGAATTTACCATCAGCGGTCGCATTTTTACAGAACCTAAATTCCCTACAGAGTCTGGGAAAGCGAAGATGTTTGTCACGCCTTTACCTAAGCTGAAATTACCGGAAGCGAAAGAGTTTGGAGTATCCGACTCAGTGCAGGGTTTAGTTGTGGCATTGATGACGGGACGCAGCTATTCTCAGCATAATACTGTCGTCTACAAAATTGATGACAAATACCGGGGAATGCCGCACCGCAACTGCATTTTGATGAATCGTGCGGATGCAGAAAGCACGGGTTTTCAAGAACATCAGCGGGTTACGGTGCAGGGAAATGCGGGGAAAATGGAAAATGTCGAGGTGATTTACGGGGCGGTTCGTGAGGGTGCTGCTTTGATGTTTTATCCTGAAGTTAATGTGATTTTTCACCCGGAGATTGAAAAGCGATCTGGCACGCCTGCTTACAAGCGCGTACCTGCTTTTGTTTATGCGGCAACGTAAAAACCGAATACTACAGATACCTGCTTTCTTCAAGAATTGGGGGATGTAAACAACGTACTTGAACTAATTAAAAAATCAGATTGCCCGATCGAACTTAACGCTATTCCCGGTAACAGCGCCAAGACTTGTCCGGTGCTGCCGATCCGAATTTCAGTATCGTTGCCTGAAGGTACGATCGACAGTTGGTCGAATCTCAAACCATCAACTAACACTAACCAATCCACACCATCAGCAAAATCAACAATCGTATCCGTACCCCCATCCGGCTCCAACACAATGCCATCGACACCGACACCGGTGATAATAGTATCGTTTGCCCGACCGCCCCGCAGCAAATCCCCCCCGCCCCCGCCTGTTAACAAGTCCATGCCTTTGTCGCCGTAAATATAGTCACCGCCTTCGCCACCGTCCAAAGTATCGCTTTGCCGCCCCCCACTAATCGTGTCGATCCCCGCACTGCCTAAAATACTGTTAGCTAATTCATTTCCAAGTACCTGGTCATTTCCGGGCGAACCTACCAGATTTTCGATATCCGCGCCAAAAGCAATGTACGTGCCAAAAGTTTCAGTTGTATAAAGCCGATCTAGATCAGTACCTAGCGCCACCTGCGAAGGTTGTAAATAGTAGCCCTGATCTCCCAGAGCGCTCTGTGCCGTCAGGGGCTTACCCTGATTCATGTCCAAAGAATAAACGTTGTTGGCAGGCAGTGCCGAAAAGTCCAAAGTATCACTGCCACCGCCGTCCCAGATAGTTTGAACCGTATTGAAATTAGTGCTGTCGAATCTGTAAACATTATTGTCACCGTTAAAATCGCGGCGGGCGCCGTAAAGATACTGCAAAGCCCGGATGTCATAAGGCATCAAACTCTGGGGATTTTTGTTAGGGGAGGTGCTAGATATGGATAATTGGGGATTGTAGGACATGATCGTATTTCTGGTGTTGTCCTTGTCAAACGGCAGATACGGAGGCTGTCCGGGGTTTTCTATTTGATCACTGCCGAAGCTGTAGTTGCCGGGGTGCTTCAAACCCATCGCGTGACCGATTTCGTGAATTAAAGTCGAGTGGCCGTAACTGCCGGGCTCTGAGGAAAAAGCTCTTTCCGGATCGTTTTCATGGATTTTTTGGAGGTGGATGGCGCCACCGCGCAATAAATTATCTGGATCATAAGCGTAGGCATAGCCCTCAGCACCCACCCCATCGGAAAACATAATTCTGATGTTGCTTTGGGCCGAGTCTGGAACTTCTACAAAGTTGAGCGGCAAGACTGTGGCATAATTGTCGCGCAAGATTTGGCGGACATTCTGTTTGATGCGATCGTTAACTTCCTCAATATTGGTTTCCTCTCTGGATGCAAAATAACTGGCCGCGCTGTCAGCAGTCACAAAACTGTAGGTGATGGTGCCGCCGGGAGCGACGTTCCATTTGGCTGGCTGTCCGGGGTTTTCTCTACTTCTTCGGATCAGAGCATCAATATCGTTAGAGTTGCTGAAGGCGGAAGCTTGAGCGGCCGATCGTTCGGCGCTGGAATCGGAGGTTTGAGCGCGGCTGCTAAAGATCGGGCTGCTATGTTTTGAAGCACCTTGCAACAAATCTGAATTGTTATTAGTTAAGTCACTCAGAGTGTAAACAGACATGAGGTTCCTTCCAATTCGAGGCCAGATGATGTTGATTAATATTATTAAATAAGCAGCTCTTAAAGTCAACTCATAAAATTCATAACCTTGACTTCATACAAATCATATTAAGAAATGTTGCCAACAAACGATCGGTTGTCACGAATGATTTGAGCTTGCTGCTATTAACTCTTAATTTGCAAAGCTCTACCCCGCCAAGTCCATCCCCAACCGGTTTCGGTTTTAATCGCAGAGGCGATCGCCATCGCCGCCACTAACGCACCTCCGAAACCTCCCAACCACCAGTATTTCGTCGGACAGTCAGAAATCTCGGCACCCAAGTGGCGCAAAGTGTAATGCTGCCAAATTACGATTACGGATAAACAGATAGTTAACCAGGTAATTGGCAATTGGTAATTGGTAATTGGTAATTGGTAATTGGTGATTGTCAGAATTTCTGCGAAGTCCCCGTTTGCCAGCAAAATAGCTAATGCCAACCACGGCATCGGATAAAGAAAAAACATAATTGCAGCCATGTAAACCATCAGCCCCCAACTGCGGTTAGCGCCGAGATACAAATTCTTTGTCCAGCCTTCCCACAATGCGTTCCAAGACCGATACATCCGCACGGATGCCAAATTTGACCCGGAATAAAGTCCGAGCTTTAAACCCGCACGTTTGATGCGTCTAGCTAATTCCACATCTTCCACAATAACGCTTGCAACGGCTTCGTGACCGCCGATTTTTTCGTAGCCAGATCGCCTAAATAACATGAATGGCCCGCCGGCAAAAGCACTGTCTGTTTTCGAGGCATCGTTGACGGCGGTAAAGTCGTAGCAAACTGCTAAGTGATTGAACATTATCGGCTGTACTAACCACTCGGCAAAACACTCACAAACCAGCGCTGGCATACAGGTGAACAAGTCTATTTTCTCGGTTTCGGCTGTGGCGATAGCGGTTTCGATCGCCCCCGGTTTGAGTCGCACGTCGGCATCGATAAATAATAAGAAGTCTCCGGTTGCTACCTGAACAGCTTGGGCGCAAGCCCAGTTTTTGCCCGCCCAATATTGGTTGGTTGGTCGGGGCTGACCTGCTAATATTTTAAGCCGGGGGTCGTTGAGATGCTGTTGCAGGGTTTGCCCGATCGCCTTGGTGTCGTCTGTCGAGCGATCGTCTACAATTAAAACCTCTAAGTTGTCCACAGACAGCGATGTACTCTCCAAAATGGCGATCGCGCAATCCCGAATATTCTCTGCCTCGTTGTATGCTGGTACGATTACCGAAACTTTAGGGAACTGCGCGACGGGTTCCGGTGAGGGCCTCGCGGAACTTCTGTCGGTTCGAGGCGCATTTTTGACCGATCGGCGCAAATTCTTACTGTAAGCTCTACTTACAATCAGAGAAAAAATTAGCAGGGTTAACAATATCAAAGCGAACAGACCTCAAAATTTCGGTACAGGATTTGTCTCCCTAAATATTAAAAAATATTAAAGCAAAAAGCTAGTCGATCGCCCGAAAAGTTATTTTGACCGAAAGCATCCAGGATACCCGCCACGTGATTCATCTCGCGCAAGTCAATGCTTCAATGCTTCAATGCTTCAATGCTTCAATCTAAAATCGATTGACCGAAAGCATCCAGGATACCCGCCACGTGATTCATCTCGCGCAAGTCAATGCTTCAATTCTTTAATCTAAAATCTAAAATCTAAAATCGATTGACCGCCTCCTTTGCTATAATTTGTGAGCATCTTTCGGCTCGCCCGCAGCGAGGGGCAAGACCCCTCACCCAGACAGCGACCGAAAAGCCGAGGATAGATATCAGTTTTCAGAGGAGATTGCAATGGGCGAATTTGTGACAGTCGATGTGTTGGCGAACACGATAGCGGTACTCGGCGCTTTGGGTTTTTTCTTTTTGGGATATCAAGCTTTGCAGATGTTGAAAAAATAAAGTATGTCAGAACTGAGATGTTGCACCATTGTCAAGAACGGGCAAGATGCCCGTTCCACAAAGAATGAGTTTTCTTGTGGAACAGGCATCTTGCCTGTTCCTAAACAATTAATTGAGAATGGTGCAATATCTCAGTCAGAAGTCAGAAGTCAGAAGTCATATCAATTCCGGTTACACCGGAATGATGGGCAGTGGGGAGTGGTCCGTGGGGAGTGGGGGAATGTGGAATTGCGCGACCTTGACTTTATCATTCCCATGCAACCGGAAACAATATCAGAAGGAAAGAAGGAAGAGGGAAGAAGGAAGAGGGAAGAAGGAAGAGAGAAAGAAAGAAGAAGGAAAGAAGTCAGAAGGAAAGAAAGAAGAAGGAAAGAAACAACTATTCAGAATACCAAATGCCCAGTTTTGCCCATGCCCAATGCCCAGTTTTGCCCATGCCCAGTTTTGCCCATGCCCAATGTCCTGTTTTGCCAATACCCAGGAACACCTAATTTACCTGAAAAAGTCTATACCACTGACTCAACATTGCGACTGTTTCTTGCGAAAATCAACCAAAAAAAGGCTGGGTTATTATCATGGTGAGCCAACTTTTAGATGGACGCTATCAAATCATTGAAGTCATAGAAACAGGAGAATTTGGGCAAACCTATCTGGCCAAAGATATTCGCCGTCCCGGAGAACCGCAGTGCTTTGTCAAGCACCTGCGTCCCGGTACCACCGAACCGAAATTAATTAATACTACGCGCCGTCTTTTCCAAAAAGAAGCAGAAGTTCTAGAAAGGCTAGGTCAACACGACCAAATTCCTCAGCTATTCGCTTATTTTGAAGAAAACGAAGAATTTTTCTTAGTTGAATCCTTTGTTGCCGGTCACTCGCTATCAACCGAGATTGTACCGGGCAAGCCTCTAACTGAAGAAAAAATGATTCCTTTGCTGAAGGAACTGTTAGAAATTTTAGTGTTTGTACACGGACAGGGAGTAATTCACCGAGATATTAAACCAGGGAATTTAATCCGCCGCTATTCAGACAACAAGTTAGTTTTGATCGACTTTGGCTCGGTGAAAGAAATTCACATCGCTCAAAGACAAGCGCCGGTAACGGTGCGGATTGGCACTCTGGAATATATGCCGATCGAACAATTTCAATACAACCCGCAACTCAACAGCGATATCTACGCTTTGGGAATGATTGGCATCCAAGCAATGACGGGTTTGCCGGCTTACGATTTGCCGAAACTGCGGGATTTGAAAAATTCTAATAAAGGCGAAATTGTTTGGCGGCATTTAGCCACGTGTTCCCAAGCGCTGGCCGATGTTTTGGACAATATGGTGCGCTACGATTTTCGGGAGAGGTACCAGTCGGCGGCGGAAGCTTTAGCCGATTTGAGGAAAATTGGCGATCGCTCGCGGGCGCGGATTCCCAAGCTAACAATATATCGCGAAGAAGTCGATCGGCGCAGCAGCAGCCGGGGTGATATTACAGTCGTCGGTCGGAGAATATTAGATGAACTGCGAGTCAGTTTGGAATTGCTGCCAGAAGAAGCAGAGGCGATCGAAGATGAGGTATTGAACCCTTATCGGAAATACAGGGAAAAAGGCGAACGCTACGAACAATCACTGCAAGAAGCAATGCAGCAAGAATATCCCTTTTCTCTGGAAACTCGCGACGAATTAAAACGCTTGCAGCAAGTTTTAGGGCTTACCGACGAAGATGCCGCGAAAATCGAAGAATTAGTCATTCCTAAATCTTTATTTGCTAAATTGTACAAGGCGATATCCACAGTTTTGGAGGGACACCGCAACCCCAATCTGCCACCAGCGAGTAGCGCCCCTCACCTCGAATTGCAGGCAAGTCCGGCGGTATCCTCGCAAGTAAATCTGAACGGAAAAACCGATTTCTCGTTAGCGCAGCCCGCCCCTACGGGGGCTACGCCAACGGAGAGGATCGCCAGCCCCGCAGCACTTGTCCCCAAAGAAACTCGCAAATTCAATCCTTATCTTGCCGGGGCAACAATTGCGGCTATCTTAGCTGCGATCGGCGGAATTTACGGATATCTCAAATGGCAAGAATGGCAGCAGCTAGCCCAGAAAGAATCCCAACAGCTCAATCAAATTGAAGCTCTTTATACAGCCAGCAATTATGAAGGCTGCATCAGCCAAATACCAACAATTGCCGACACTTCCAGCACCTATGCGTCAGCTCAGGAGTTACAAGAACAGTGCCAAGCAGGTCTGCGTTGGAAGAACGCCAAAGTCAAAAATTTCGCTCAGCATTCCGATGCAGTTGGGTCTGTTGCTTTCAGTCCAGACGGCTTAATGTTGGCCAGCGGTTCTAAAGACAAAACCATCCAAATTTGGGATTTAGCTACAGGCAAGTCGCTCCGCACTTTTCCAGGAGATTCCTCCACTATTTGGTCGGTTGCTTTTGACTCAAACGGTACGAAACTGGCGACGGGCACTGGTTTTTGGCGAGTCATGCTGTGGGATTTGAAAACAGGGCAAGTGATTCGCAGTCTCGACCACACTGCTTCTGTTTGGTCTGTCGCTCTCAGTCCCGACGGACAGCTTGTGGCTAGCGGCAGCGGAGACAAAACCACAAAGATTTCGGATGCAGCAACTGGTCGTTTGATTCAGAGTTTTCCAGACCATACAGATTTTGTTTATTCTGTTGCTTTCACTCCAGATGGAAAAAGTTTGGTTAGCGCTTCTAAGGATAAAAAAATTACAGTTGTTGATGTCACAACAGGGGCGTTGCTCAAAACTATTGAGGGACATGGCGACGCGGTGAGGTCGGTTGCTGTTAGCCCGGACGGCAAGACAATTGTTAGCGGTTCCTACGATGAAAGTATTAAAATTTGGAATATCGAAACAGGCGATTTAATTCGCTCTATCAAGGGACATTCTGACGATATTGTCTCGGTTGCTATCAGCCCGGACGGGAAGTTTATTGCCAGCGGGAGCAAGGATAAAACTATTAAAATTTGGGATTTTGCTACCGGAGAATTGCTGAATACTTTGACGGGACATTCCGATGAGGTTTATGTGGTGACTTTTAGTCCCGATGGCAAAACTATTGCTAGCGGTTCTAAAGACAATACTATTAAGTTGTGGCTGAGATAATTGTCACCTGTCATTTAATTGCTATAATTCAGCTCGTTTTTTAAGGTTTGGGGAAAGTGCCAATAAGGCGTTTCTAATTCGTCCTCAGTTGGAGAATTTTCAGTTGAGTCCTCTCTGATTTGAAAAAAGTGGTAGAGGTTAGCGACAGTTAAATCGGATATTTCTTGCCAATTCGAGGCAGCTAAACCTTGATAGCCAGTAGCGATAGCCTGCTGGCTGACATAAAATTCGTATCTCCGGCGAATTTCCGGCGACACAGCGAAGGTTAGCTGGTCGCGCAAGGATAGAAAGTGAGACTTTTGCTTTAAACTTTCATAAAGTGAAGGTTCCGCAGCTAATACCGTGAATGTAGTGTACACGCTGCTTTTTAAACTCTCGCCGCTGAGTTTATCTAAACTAGCTAACTGGTGCTGCTCTTTTGGAGACAAAGTTTGCATCCAATCAACCTCATTTTGCCAAAATTCTATTACACTTAAATCATGACCGAGAATCCTAGTAACTTCGGGAAATAAAAAATCTAGTTCGGGTTCGGATTGACATCCTTTAACAACAGTTAGAAGATTTTGACAAATTTTTGATTGGAGTTCCAGCAGGCGATCGCTCACCATATCGTAGGCCCGCTGCAAGTGAAACGTGACCCCGATCGCCTGCTCGATTGCCCAGACACATTCCATTTGCCTGAGCTTTCCAGCAGAAGACAGCCCCTCCAACAAACTAGGATTATCATAAATTTTTAAAGCCTCAAACAGCATATCCCGCCCGCTATTAATTTCGGAATTCCGAAGTTTAAGATCTGGGACTGTCAGGGCTGACTGACAGCGTTTGACAGCCTTAGAAAAAATCTCGTAACCGTTAACCAATTTCTGGCGGTGCATTTCAAAACTAGAGTCGTGAGCCACCTTAAAAATCTGCTGGATCACCTCTACTCCCCTATCTTTGAGGATGTGTCTGAGATCGATAAACCCGTCTTTAATTTTTAGCTTCTGGTGCTTTGCCTCTTCTCGGATTTTTAATACTTGGTTGAGGTTTACTGCTGACAAAACTGTGCTCGATACAGCGCCAATACCAATGACAGCAGCAGTCGCTTGCATCACTGCCAAATTAATTTTCAGACAGTTAAGCATTCTGTATGTTTTTTGAAACCCCTGATGAGTTTGAGCAACCTGCAACGGCGCCAGTGTCACGTACACGGGAGCTACCAGCGGCTGTATGGGGCCACCTCCGGCTAACTGTGCGAGCAATCCTAGAACTCCGCGCGAGGAGCTAGTTCCAGTTGTTGATTGATAAAAAATTTTTGCCAGCTCCACAAACTCCCCTGTCACCGGATCTCTAGCTGCAGGGAGCAATTTTCCTGTTTTGGTAGTAGGCTGTACCAGTTTGCCAGTATTGAGTAGAGCCTGAGTTGCAGGGGTGAATAGATAATCCATGTTGTGACACCAGTTTTAAAAAAATGCAACTGTAGGCCCGTGCTCCAAACCACGATAGTCACCAGTCATTCCCAATTCTTCAATTCTTTAATCTAAAATCTAAAATGGTATGACTCAGCTCGTATTCAAAAAGGCAGATGTTTTGTATTGTATGCTATTTAGGGGAACGAGGGATGAAAGGAAATGAATGAGTATCTCAAGGTATTCCAGGCTCTTACCCAGTTTAGCGATCGATTGTTGGCAGACGAATATCAATCCGTGGAGATTAAACAGTCAGCTACCCAACTCAGTTTAGATGTGGAACCTTGTATTGACGAAATTAAGCAATCTGCCATCAGACTCAAGGGGCTACTTCAGGTATGTTTCAAAGATGTATCTCAGGCTGAGGATGTCTGGAATAGCAAGCCGAGAATTGCGCGAGCATCTCCTGTTGATGTCTGGGAGCAAATTGGCGAACTAAGCGGATGCGATGTGAGAATTCGCAGTTTAGGAAAACAGGGCAAATCTGATGCTGTTGCTAAAGTTCGCCAATCTTGGACCGACAAGGCGACCAAGTTAAAACATCAGTGGTTTTTGTGGGATAAAAACCCTCAAGTCTTTCAAAGAGATACTATTGGTTTTTTTGAAAAAGATAATTTGCACAAAGAGTTGCGGAATGAAGTTGATGCCCAAGCCGAGCGAGTGATTTTAATTATGGAGAATGAACTAAGTTTAATTTTTAAAGAATTACAATCTATTGATATAGAAAAGATTGAATTTTGTATTGAATGCTTCGACCTAAACAGTCAGTCGAAATTTAGAGAGCGACTGCAATCAATAGGCGGGGAGATTGTATCGAAGTTTACGGAGCCACTGAAATATTTGCCTGATTGTTATATGAAGACTTTTAAAGAAACGCTGAAACAACCTGTAGAAAGTTTGGTTCATAAAAGCAAGATGGGAATCAGTTTGGTCGATTTTGAAGAGTCCTGCAAAGGGATTGGACTCATCCTGGATAAGATGATTATAGCAGTTTTTGAGGAGCGCATGAAACTGGCAATTCAAACAGTTGAAAAAGCGATTAAATTCTACAATATTTTTTTAGAGAAGCAGGCGCGATATCAGAAAGAGACGCCGGAACAGCGATCGGCGGAAAAAGATTGGATCGACTGCCAGCTGCAGCAACTCAGGGAAGTTCAGCAGTATATTGATGCAGTCATTAGTCATTAGTGGTTAGTCATTGGTCATTGGTCATTAGTCATTAGTCATTAGTTATTAGTCATTAGTCCTTAGTCATTAGTCCTTAGTCATTAGTCATTAGTCACTGGTTATTGGTTAGTAGTTATTGGTTATTGGTTATTAGAACGAACAACTAACAATTAACAAATAACCACTGACCACTAAAAACAGTCAACAGTCAACAGTCAACAGTCAACCGTCAACAGTCAACAGTCAACAGTCAACAGATTATTGATATTGACCGCTGATTTCGTAAACGATCGCGCCCAAAGACGCTAAGCTAGCTAAAATTAGCATTCCGGCTGGCATGAATTTTTGAGTTTTAACAAGGCGCACAATAAAGACTATTACTAAAACAGCGGAGATGGCTGCTGCTAATGTTAAACCCCAACTTTGTCCCATAAGCTGGGCGGTGCCGGCAAAAATTAGCAGGGAACCGCTAATCAAGCCCGAAATGAGCGAGGCTTGGCTTTTGGCCTTGATATAACCCATGATGCCGCCAACCAGTGTTAAAATGCCGTAGCCGATCGCCGCTGCTGTACCTAAATTCATTTTTAATCCTCCCGATTTCACTCTTTGCATCTAAATTTATACAGCGCAGCCTGCAATTAGTGTCACGAATTGTTAGAAAATTTATTAAAGCCAGTCAGGATATCTAACTGTTATACAATTGCCATTATGTCAGCCCTAACTTCTGGTGCGATCGCCCAAATCCGTTACCTCCAGCGCCTCGCAGCATCCCTGCTGCTGTATCAATCGGTTTTCAAAAGCCCCGCCGGTCAAGCCTTTCTCGATTTGCTGCAAGCCCTCCACCACAGCGAAGTCAGCGGTTTGGAATGTCAGGTAGCTTACGGGAACTGGTTCAAACTTCAGGCTGCTAAAAATTTAAGCTGGAAAGATTCTCTGATTTGGGAAATTCTCAAAGACGAAAACCCCTTTTCACGCCGAGCACAGCAAACAGATTTTGCAAGTTTGCCCCCCGCTTTGGTGGAGGCAGCCCGACATGATTTAGAAGTGCTGCAAAATATTTACGAATGCAGCAGCGAACAGTTGAGCAAGTGGGTGCGGGTAGCGGGTCAACTTGACGCAGTGCCTCCGATTTGGCATTCAGAAACTGTAGCAGAACAGGGAGATTTGCCACTGCACGGAAAACTGGAAAAATGGTCGAGTGCGACGGAATCTTTGGCAGTTTATTACCGACAGTTTGGCACGGGTTTCTTTGCCGAATATCGCGCTTTTAGGTGGCGGGGAGGGGAGTTGGCAAAAATTTCGCATCCCGATGGCATAACTTTAAAAGAGTTGGTTTGCTGCGATTGGCAGCGGGATGCTCTGGTGAAAAATACGGAGTTTTTGCTGGCCGGTTATCCGGCTTTGCACGTTTTGCTATACGGCAGCCGCGGTTCGGGTAAGTCTTCTTTGGTGAAGTCGCTATTAAATGAGTTTGGATCTCGCAATCTGCGCTTGATTGAAGTATCTAAATCGGATTTGCAAGATTTGCCGCTAATTGTCGAGCAGTTGCGGGGAGTTCCTCAAAAGTTTATTATTTTTGTGGATGACCTTTCCTTTGAGGAAGATGACGATGCTTTTAAAGCTCTGAAAGTTGTCTTGGAGGGGAATGTCACTGCTCGCTCTCAAAATGTGGTAGTTTACGCAACATCTAACAGGCGGCATTTAATTCGAGAGTTTTTTGACGACAGGCCTCGCCCCCGCGATGGAGATGAAGTTCACGCTTGGGATACTGTGCAGGAAAAACTTTCATTTAGCGATCGATTTGGCTTGACTTTAACTTTTGAGCCGGCCGATCAAAACACTTATTTAACAATTGTCCGACATCTGGCAGAACTTGCTGGAATCAAACTCGCTGCTGATGATTTGGAACACCGCGCTAAAGAATGGGCAACTCGTCGCAACGGGCGATCGGGCCGGACTGCGCGGCAGTTTGTTGATTTTCTGAAAGCAGATTTAGCCCTTTTTGACAAGTAGATTGTCGGCGCTGGCAGGGCGGGTTTTACTTGACCTATGGAAAGGCAATTCAGGATCGGAATAAACCCGCCACTGCAGCGCCTAAGAGCGAGATAAAAATTCTTAAGTTTTTCCTAATTTTATTGATAATAAATAACTAACAAAATTTGATATAATTATCAAAATCCCCAAAGAAACCTCCAGAGCCAGAACCCATCCTGACTCCATAAATCGACCACTAAATAATGAGGAAAATATCATGGGTTTATTTGATAAAGTATCGCAGACTCGCCAAGAAACGGAAGTAACGTTAGGGCCAGCCGAAGCATTTGCGGCGATCGCGCTAATTGCCGTAGCAGCCGACGGTTACATCAATGACAGCGAAAGTAAAGCGATTAGCATGACGCTATCTCGGATGCAACTGTTCCGCAGTTATCCTGATGACGTGATGAGAAAAATGCTCGATCGCCTGCTGATGATTATGCAACGGCAAGGAGTTGAGGTACTGTTTAATGCCGCTTTAGCAACGCTTCCCGACGAACTTAAAGAAACAGTCTTTGCTGTGACAACTGATATCGCTTTAGCAGATGGCGAGGTTTCAGAAGAAGAAGAACAACTTTTGAACGATCTTTACAGTGCATTGGGGATTTCCGAAGATATTGCCCTCAAGATTATAGACGTGATGTTGATTAAGAACAAAGGTTAAGAAATCTGGGGGAGGAGTGAGGAGGGCGAATTTTACAATATAAAAAATTAGCGCCTACTTACTTAGCTGACAACTTCTCCAAAAGTGCGGGTTTACCGATATGATGGTTGGTAAAATTGCGATCCGATTGGCGATCGCCCGCTACTACCTCAAATGCCTTTCACTTACACCCGTACTGTTCGCTTTCAAGATACCGATGCTGCTGGAGTCGTTTACTTTGCTAACGTTTTGGCGATGTGCCACGAAGCTTACGAGGCATCTCTAGCAGCATCGGGAATCAATCTCAAAGCATTTTTCAGCAATTCCGAGGTTGCTTTTCCCATAATTCATGCTAGTGTAGATTTTTATCGCCCAATGTTTGCGGGCGATCGGCTGATAATTCAATTGACGCCTAAACAAGTTACTGGCGATGAATTTGAAATTGCCTATCAAGTATTTTCTGAGGAAGTTGCAGGAAGAAGCGCTGCTAAAGCTCTTACTAAGCACGTCTGCATCGATGCAGTTAGCAGAACTAGAAAACAGCTATCTGAAGACTTGATGCAGTGGATGAGGAAAATTGAGATTGAGATTTCAGATTAGTTATATCTTTAAATAATAACAGGGAATGACTGTCAAATTTCTGTTTGGTTGATAATTATTTCTGAATAGTTGATAGTATGTCAAATCGCAATTATGCCATTGTAGGCACGGGAGCTTTAGGGGGATTTTATGGTGCTAGACTGCAACAAGCAGGTTTAGAAGTCAATTTTTTGCTTCGTAGTGATTACGATCGCGTCAAAAAACACGGTTTGATTGTCGAGTCTCCCGAAGGCAACTTCACCCTCCCCCACGTCCGCGCCTACCACGACGCGCACAAAATGCCTCAGTGCGACGTAGTAATTGTAGCGCTGAAAACAACTCAAAATCACTTGTTGCCCAAAATATTGCCTCCTTTATTAAAGGATAACGGCGCGGTTTTAGTATTGCAAAACGGATTAAATACGGAACCGGAAGTAGCTAAAATTGTGGGTGCAGAACGAGTGCTTGGCGGGCTGTGTTTTTTGTGTTCTTATAAAGTTGGACCCGGTCATATCTGCCACTTAGATTACGGCACTATCACCCTGGGAGAATATGCCCAGGACTACAAAGCAATCGGTATTACTGATAGATTGCACCAAATTGCTAAGGATTTTAAACGTGCTCATATTCCTATTAAGATGAGCGAAGATTTGCTATTGTCAAGGTGGAAAAAGCTGGTTTGGAATATTCCTTATAACGGGCTGTCTGTAGTGTTGGATGCGAGAACTGACGAACTGATGGCTAATCCCGATACTTTGATTTTAGTTGAGGAAATCATGGGGGAAGTGGTAGCGGCAGCCAAAAGTTGCGATCGCATTATTCCCGATGACTTTATCCCACAAATGCTTGAATACACTCAGAAAATGAAGCCTTACCGCACCAGCATGAAAATCGATTATGATGAATCGCGGCCCCTGGAAGTTGAGGCGATTTTTGGTAATCCGATACGGGTGGCGCAGCAAGCAGGTATTAAGTTGCCCCAAATAGAGGTACTTTACAGAATGTTGAAGTTTGTGGATTTTCAAAGACAAGAAGCGGAGAGGACGAGAAGGCTGTTAGGTTTGTCGTAATTGGCAATTGGCAATTGGCAATTGGGCGGGGCGGGTTTGTGAGATTTCTCGCTGGTGTTGTAGATATTGGTGAACCCGCCCCTACAGGAATTACTGTCAAATCCGGTTAATTCTATCGATTCACCGGCGATGACACATCGCAATTTCTTGCAATTGTTCTCGATTGACTTTGCCTTGAGAATTGCGCGGCAATTGTTCGACGATTACCCAATATTTCGGCCGCTTAAACTTGCTCAACTTATCTTCTATTGCCGCTTGCAGATTTTTGACAGTAACTTCGGAATTAGCGGGAACGTAGATAGCCGTAACGACTTGACCCCAATCTTTGTCTGGCAAGCCAATTACAGCAATATCCGCCACTAAATTAGTCGATCGCACAACGGCTTCGACTTCCGCCGGAAAAACATTTTCTCCGCCTGTGATAATTTTGTCGCTGCTGCGTCCGACGATATTTAAGTAGTTATTTTTATCAAAAAATCCCAAATCGTCTAATTGGAAATATTCGCGATCGCCAAATTCTTCAGGATAATAACCCAACGCCAAAGATTTAGCATTTACCGCAATATTTCCGATTTGATTGTCGCACAAAATATCGCCTTTTGCACTGCGAATAGTTATTTGAGCGTGCGGTAAAGTTTGACCGGAACTGTTATTGCCCGCGAGAAAATCTTCTGGTTTTAGTGTAGCAATTTGCGATGCGGTTTCTGTCATGCCGTAACTTGGCGCTAATTTGATTTGATAGTTTCTAGCTGTTTCTAAAAGTTCCGGCCAAGCGGGAGCACCGCCCAAAAGTACGGCACGAAACCGTCCCAGCCAATTAGCTGTATCTGGGTTTTGCAGCAGCCGTTGCAGTTGAGTTGGAACTAAAGAAATGAAAAGTTCTTCTGGTTCGATATTGCTTTTTTTACCAATTTCTAATTCTTTAAATGGTTTAATTGCCAGTTTTCCGCCGCTAGTAAAGGAACGCATAAATTGCATTAAACCGCTGACGTGGTATAAGGGCAAAACGCAGAAAGAGTTGATTTTGTCAACTTGAAAATATTGTTGAAAACCTTGTACTGATGCCGTTAGTGTTTCCCAAGTGTGGATGGCAAAACGGATTTTTCCCGACGAACCGCCGGTGGGAATCATGATTAATGGTAATGGGTAATTGGTAATGGGTAATTGGTGAGAGTTTTTATTTGGGTCAGTTGTAGATGCGCTTAATCTGAAATCTTGCACCATTCTCAAGAACAGGCAAGATGCCTGTTCCACAAGGAGTGAATTTGATTGTGGAGTGGGCATCTTACCCGCCCCTAAAAGACTTATTGAGGATGGTGCAAAATGTGAGATTAATTGCATTTTCTTGAGATTTTCCAGTGCATTTTGCCCAAAAATTATGTCTGGTTGGACTAAATCAAAAACTTGTTGCCATTCTTGTTTTACCCAGTTGGGATTGCACAGAAAAATCGGGCATTTGGCGGCGCGGGCGGCGATGAAACTGGCAAGAAATTGCACGGGTTCTGGTTCTGCGAGGCAAATTTTTGGGGGTGTTTTTTGTGCGGGATTTTGGGTTAATTGTTGAAATAGCCGATCGACAATTCGGGCAAATTCGCGACTGTCACAACCGATAAGCCAATTATCGGGCAAGCCAGACGCGATATCCAGGATATTTACTGTGAGATTTGTTGCCATAGATGCTTTCACCAACTTTCTTGATTCAAAACAATTACGTAACCAGCCTAATTGAGTCGTGGGAGTAATCTAAAATCTAAAATCTAAAATCTAAAATCGAATGATTGTCGTCGAACCAGCAATCGGTGCCAAAGCCTAATGCTCTCTTATTTAAAGACAATTCTGTTGCTAAGTTTAATGCTGCTTGTCTGCCGATTTCGGTTTCAAATACTGATGATAAAACAGCGTCTATATTGTGAGTTTGACAAAATTTTCGCAGTTGGGATGGGGAACCAGCAATTGCAGGTTTAATGACGAAAATTCCCCGCCAGCCTTGGCTGTAGCACTCTTGGATGCGATCGAGGTTGGCTGCCGATTCATCAAGGGCGATCGCAGTTGCATAAATAGCATTCAATTCTACCATTTCCTGAAACTGTGTTACTGGCAGCGGCTGTTCCAAAAATTCAATGTCTGCGGAAAAATCGGGAGTTGCTTTTACCTTGTCGCAAGCTTCCAGCCATGTTTTAGCCTGCGAGTAACTGAGTCCCCCGTTGGCATCTAACCGCAAAAATGCCGATTCTCGATCGCACAACTTGTGCATTGCTTCGATTAGCTGCTGAAAAATCTTTAATTCTTGTTCAATTGCAGCCACCCCAATTTTCCATTTAAACGTGCGATATCCCTCTAACCAAAGTATTGGTAAAGCCTGCAAAGCTGTTTCACCTGCTGGCAATAAACCGCTGAACCGATTTTTTTCTTCCTCATTCCCAGCCTCTATCGATTGTTGACTGCTTAATACTGAACCCGCAATCAATGTCGATTTTAGGCGAAGTCTAGATCCCCCTAAATCCCCCTTAATAAGACCCACTTTGAGACTATTTCTTGTCCCCCCCTTAGTAGGGGCGGTGCCCCCGTGCCCGTCCTTGGTTAGGGGGGATCTAGAGTTTGATAGTGCCGACTCAAAGCCAAATTGACAAGCCGGCAATTCAGCCGAAATAGCAAAAATCATCTCTGATGAAATATTACCTGGCAACTGGCGACAAAAATCTAAAGCTTGCTCAAAACTTTCGGAACCAAACCAACTCAAAGGGGCAATTTCTCCCCAACCAATTCGATTATTTTCGCCAACAAGTCGCAGGATAATTCCTTCGCGAACATCCCAAATGCCGTGACTTGTTTGCAAGGGGCGCTTAAATTTTCGCTGATAAGTGCGAAACTCGAATTGATAAAGCATCAGTTTTTTAGTTAATCATAAAATTGTCTCACAACTGATCCAAACTGATCGATATTTTCAAAATGGATATTGTGACCAGCTTTTGGTACAATATCCAGAGTAGCGGCCGGACACAAGCTGGCAATTTCGGTATTTATAGTTGTAAATTTATCATCGTATTCTCCAGCTAGCAAGAGGATGGGGATTTGATTTTGTGCCAATTTTCCCCAGAGAGAGGGCTGGTTGCCGATTCCCATGTTGCGGAGGGATTTGGCTAATTCTAAGGGATTGTTTGCTAAGCGGGTTTCTATGAGTTGGTCGAAGTGGGGAGAATTTTTTAAAGATTTGAATAAAGGGCGATCGTACCAGTTTAATAAAAAATCTTTAATGTTGCTATTTTCCAGCTTTTGTGCTAGCTGTAAATCGGCTTCCCGGCGGTGCGATCGCTCTTTTTCTGTTTTCAATCCCGGAGAAGCTGACTCTAACACTACTTTCTCGAATCTTTCAGGAAAATGTAATGTCATGTAAAGGGCCAATCGCCCGCCCATTGAATATCCCAACAACAAACATTTGTCTATTTGTAAATCATCTAATAACTCGATCAATGCTTGGGCAGTATTTGATATATTGTAGCAAGTTTCGTCGCCGCTGACTCTAGTTTTTCCGTGACCGGGAAGGTCAACTGCTAGGCAGCAATAATTTTTAGATAGTAAAGAAATGATGGGATTAAAGTCTTGAATGTTGCCCGTGAATCCATGCAAAAATAAAATTGTCTGCTGATTTTTGTTACCAGTTAAGGAATAGTGAAATTGATAATTTTTAAATCTCTCCATCTACAATTCTTACTATAATTGCCGTATTTACTGAAATCTAATTTCCGCATCGCTAACAGAGATAACTGCCTGAAAACGAGTGAGAAAGTCCATACCAAGAAGACCATCTATGCGGATATTTGGCGGTATATCGTGGGCCACTATCTCAAAATTTTCTATTAGTTGACCCACGCAATTAAACCAAGATACATTAATTACAGGAACATAGATTCTTCCTTGACCTGTAACTAATTCTTGCCTGCGTAAAGGATTGCGCGTATCATAACCCAGATTTTGTAATACTTGAACTGGCAATATTGTGAAGCTAGAGCCCGTATCTACCAATAAACGCACCCGCACAAAATCGCCCCCTTCTCTACTGCCAACAGTTGCTTGCACGGCTAGCAAATTTTGGCCATAACGCAACAAACGGTAAACTTTTGGATAAGCTGGCATTTTCGTTACAACATCACTGCTAGGTTGTCAGGTATCGATCCAGTATATTCTATTGCTACAGATTTTCCATTCCTTAATGAAAGCTTACTGTAAATTTCATCGCGTTCTGCTGCATGGGCTAAAACTTCACCTCGAATCACGCTGAATTCTTCATCTAATTCAGGATTGACGATGAGTACCCACTCATCAGGATATAGGCTAAAAATTTCTTCTAAACTCATTATTTTGCCGATTTCTGTTTGCGTACTCATGCTTTGATTCTCCTTTTTGCCGATTCAATGTGAGGTACGGATTGCTAAATTAAAGAAGATTTTGAGAAGTCGCCCAACTCTGCCAACTCGCCCAACTCCCTCAGCTTAGCAAACCATACCTCCATTTTACCCGAATTCTCGATCGCCCGATCTACAAAGCAAACCCCAACGCCAGCAGCAATCCGCTCGAAAAATGCAGCGTAACTGCGATAAACTTAGAGTTGCTGACATGAGCAGGTTGGTCGTGATAGTCTGTGACATGGCGGCAAAGATCGATCGCAAATGGCAAACTCCCAAAAATCAACAGCGTCCAAATTGGGAACATTCCCAAAGCCACAAATAGCACAGTCAAAGCATAAACGCTGCCGCATAACCACTGCAACAACTGAGCACCTTTTTTCGTACCGAGTCGCACAATCGGCGATTTTTTCCCCGCCGCCAAATCGTCCTCTACTTGGTGGAAGTGGGAACAAAATAAGATGATACTCGTTGTAATTCCCACGATTGCAGAACCCACAAAATTAGTTGCCGACCAAGTTTGAGTTTGACTGTAATAAGCAGCGGCGAAGGCTAGCGGCCCGAAGGTGAAAAAGCAGATTATTTCCCCCAAACCTTGATAGCCAAGACGAAACGGAGGCCCTTGATAAGTGTAGCCCAGAGCACAGCACAAAACTACTAGCAAAATTACTGTTGGGTCTTTTTGCCACCAGCTTATGGCAAAGATTCCAGACACTCCGACTGCTAAAAACAGGTTTGCCAGCCCGAAAATTAAAGCTTTATTTCCGGTTAAATTAACTAGGGAATGCGCTTTGTTTTTATCGATGCCTGTTTCCGAGTCAAATACATCATTGCTGAGATTCAGCCATGCTATAATCAAAATGGCTGAAATTAAAAATGTCGAAAAAATTGAGGAATTAATCGTTTGAGTTTCGGCAAAAGCAACTGCTGTTCCTACTGAAATAGGAATCACCGCAACGCTGTACATGGGCGGCTTGATTGCCGCCAGCCACAATTTACTATTTGGACGTTCAATTAACTTTGTTGTCATCACACAAACTTGATTCAATTGATAGCAGCGTAGTAATTTTACAATTTTATTGGTGAAGAAACTCTACTCTGTATCGGGTTGAGTGCGCGGCGGACATCCACACAGAGGCTGTGGCGGTACTCAAACAGCGCAAGTAGCCCGTGTGTAAACCTCTGCGGGGGGCGATCGACTTTTGGGAAATTTAGCCGATCGATCTTAAAGTTTTGTGTCTAAATGTTTCGATTGATCGCCCGACGGTCGGTTTTTTTCCCCAACAGAGCCCAAACAGGGAGGGAAACTCAAAAGGTCGTGTTTTGCGATCGCCCTCCCGTGCTTAGATCGAAATAGGGGTTTTAGCCGGACAAACCCACACTCTATCTGACAAATCTGCTATTCTCGCTTTCATGACAGTAATACCGCACCGCGCTAATCTCTTGCAAGACCGCAATCAACTGCATCAGTTTCTGTTAAATTGCCAGCAGTCTTTAACTGAAAAAGATCGCACAAAAATAGTTAGTATTTCTCAGGAAATTTACCCCCTCGATCCGCTAGCTGTACTGCAAGAGATTTCCGAACCTTGTCAGCGGCACTTTTACTTTGAAAAAAGAGACCCCATTGTCGGCAAAAGTTTTGCAATTGCCGCCCTTGATTCGGCAATCCATCTCACCGTAGCAGGAACCGATCGATTTGTGGCAGCTCAAAACTTTATTCGTTCAACAGTTGCCAATACAATTACCATTGGTGCGGAACGCTTGCCATTTAGCGGGCCTCACTTTTTTTGTAGCTTTGCTTTTTTTGATGAGAACATTGCTGCTAATTCTTACTTTCCGCCCGCCACCATATTTTTACCAAAATGGCAAATTACCAGACAGAAAGATAGCTGCATTCTCGTCGCAAATGCAATCATAGAAAAAGATCGAAACGTTAAAAACATTGCTGAAAATATTTGGCAAACCTTTGATAAAATTGAATCTCGCAAATACCATAAACTAACTACTGCGATCGACAGTTCGATATCTTTGAAACAAATCCCCGTCAATGATGCTAGTCAATTTAAAACATCAGTCAAGTCGGCTTTAGAATTGATCGCCTCTAAATATTTTAGTAAAATTGTTTTATCCCAAGCAATCAATGTGATTTCTCAAACCCCTTTCAGTTTAATAGATTCATTAAACAACTTGCGCCTCAGCTATCCAGATTGCTATGTATTTTCAACCAGTAACGGCAAAGGACAAAATTTTATCGGTGCTAGTCCAGAACGCTTAATTAGCATTCACAACAATCAGTTATTAACAGATGCTTTAGCAGGTTCAGCACCGAGAGGAAAAACTGAGGCGGGAGATGCGAAATTAGCCCAAGGATTGCTAGAGAGTGAGAAGGATATTCGCGAACATCAAGTTGTGATTGACTTTATTGTCGATCGCCTGTCTAAACTCGGCATAACTCCCAAATTTTCCCCAGTGCCCAGACTGCTGCAACTATCAAACATTCAGCATTTGTGGACACCTATAACAGCTCAAATTCCCCCTGATATTCATTTATTAAAGATTTTAGCTCAACTGCATCCAACCCCAGCGGTAGCGGGCGTGCCGAGAGATATTGCCCTCGAACAAATTCGCCGCTGCGAAAGCTGCGATCGCTCTTTGTACGCAGCACCCCTGGGCTGGATCGATCGCAGAGGAAACGGCGAATTTGCCGTCGGCATTCGCTCGGCATTAATCGATGGCGATCGGGCTATACTTTATGCTGGTGCTGGTATTGTTGCCGGTTCGGAACCCGAAAAAGAACTAGCAGAAATTCAGCTCAAATTACAACCACTTTTAAATGCTTTAGTTTAGCAATATATTATAAAAATGATTGATTTTCGCAATACCAACACTCTCTGGTCTTCAATATTAGCAGAGACATTGCAACGACTGGGATTAACTACCGCCGTCATTTGTCCCGGTTCGCGATCGGCACCGCTAACAATAGCTTTTGCCCTGAACAACAAAATAGAAACTATTCCCATACTCGACGAACGTTCAGCCAGCTTTTTTGCATTAGGAATTGCCAAAAAATCCTCTTTGCCAACAGCACTAATTTGCACATCTGGAACCGCAGCCGCCAACTTTTATCCTGCGATAATAGAAGCCAGAGAAAGTCGAATTCCACTGCTAATATTCACCGCCGATCGACCTCCCGAACTGCGGGACTGTCACGCCGGACAAGCGATCAACCAAGTGAAAATCTACGGCAATTATCCGAACTGGCAAGCCGAATTAGCGATCCCTTCTGCGTCCACAGGAATGCTAGACTATCTGCGGCAGACGATCGTGTATGCTTGGGAGCGATCGCAATTTCCAACACCAGGCCCCGTCCACCTCAACATCCCCTTTCGCGACCCGCTTATACCCATTCCAGACATAGCTGTAGAAGCTTTAGAAAAACAATTCAATCCCGAAGATTTTTTTGCAGGATTAGAACCGATTGTTGCAGGAGAAAGCTCTACCCCCCCCAGCCCCCCCTTGTTAAGGGGGGGAGAAAGAAGTGCAATAGAACCGATTGTTGCAGGAGAAAGCTCTACCCCCCCCAGCCCCCCCTTGTTAAGGGGGGGAGAACAAAGTACAATGCAACAATGGCAAAAGTGCGATCGAGGGATTATTATTGCAGGCGTTGCACAGCCTCTATTTGCCGAAAAATACTGTAGTGCGATCGCCCAAATTTCCAAATCTTTAAACTGGCCAGTTTTAGCAGAAGGACTATCTCCAGCTAGAAACTACGCCCAACTAAACCCCCATCTAATTTATACCTACGATTTAATCCTGCGAAACCGCGAACTAGCAGATAAATTAACCCCAGAAATCGCCATTCAAATCGGAGACTTACCCACAAGCAAAGAACTGCGAAACTGGCTAGACAAAACCCAACCAAAACGCTACATAATCGACCCCAGCCACCACAACTTCGATCCCTTACACGGCAAAACAATTCACCTGCGAACCTCCCCAGAAAATCTCGCAACTAATCTCGCAACTATATTAACTCTTGTCCCCCCCCTAAACAAAGGCGAGTCAACTCTTGTCCCCCCCCTTATTAAGGGGGGGTTAGGGGGGGATCGATCCCCTGCTACCACTAATATATCCCCTCAAATCCCCCCCCTAAACAAGGACAAATCAACTCAAATCCCCCCCCTAAACAAGGACAAATCAACTCAAATCCCCCCCCTTAGCAAGGGGGGGTTAGGGGGGGTTCAAACCTCTCCCTCAAACGAATACCTCCAACTTTGGCGCAACACCGAAATCCAAGTCAGACAAACAATAGACCAAAAAATATCAGCAATTAACACCATAATCGAGCCCAAAGTTTCCTGGCTGCTTTCCCAGATTTTGCCACCTGGAACACCGATATTTATTGCCAACAGTATGCCCGTCAGAGATGTCGAGTTTTTCTGGAAGCCAAACAACTTAGAAATAAAACCGTTTTTCAATCGCGGCGCTAATGGTATAGACGGCACATTATCAACAGCTTTGGGAGTTGCTCACCGCAATCAAAGCAGCATCATGCTAACAGGCGATTTAACACTTTTACACGATACAAACGGTTTTTTAATTAAAAATAAATTTGTCGGTCATTTGACCATTATATTAATTAATAACAACGGCGGCGGAATTTTTGAAATGTTGCCCGTTGCCAAATTTGACCCGCCCTTTGAAGAGTTTTTTGCCACGCCGCAGCATATCAACTTTGCTCAGTTGTGTGCAACTTATGGCGTGGAACACGAGGTAATTGGCGATTGGGAACAGTTAAAACAAAAATTAAGTTTTTTGCCAAATAGCGGGATTCGCGTCTTAGAAATGCAAACAGACAGGCGCGCAGATGCTAAATGGCGGCAAGATAATCTAAGTAAATTTGCCAAAGATTTGTAGTCAGGACTTTTGTCAATAAGCCTTTCGCGGGCGGGCTTTCCGGCCCAACCCCTACTCCCCACAAGCAGAAAATTCACTCTTTGTGGAACAGGCCGGAAAGCCTGTTCTTGCGAATGCTGCAATATCTCAGTTTAAACTGCTGGTTGAGCTAGCAGCGGATCTAACTGTCCTTCTGCATCGAGTTTGTGAATGTCATCGCAACCGCCTACGTGTTGGTTATTAATGAAAATTTGGGGTACGCTGCGCCGTCCGTTAGCCCGATCGGCCATTGCTTTTCTAGCGGCTTCATCGCCATCAATTTTGTATTCCGTGAAATTTACGCCTTTCCACCACAGCAAAGTTTTTGCCCGGATGCAGTAGGGACAGGTTTGCCAAGTATAGATTTCCACATTGGCTTTGATGCGATCGGGCTTGCGGCCCAAGAGAGGATTGAGAAAATCAAGCATTTTCAGTACGGGGGTAAGGGTGGAACTCATTTAGAAATCATACCAAATGTATAAATTCCGCTGGTATGGGCGCATCCGGCAGAGGTGGGTTTTAAGCTGTCGGGCGATCGTCCTATGACCCAAGTCACAACTTTACTCTACTCGGATCACTTGCTTTCACCCCTGACAATCACCTTCGCGGCCTCATTAATATCACTGATCTTTTCGGGAAACAAGGAGATGATTAAAACATCGAATTCAACCGCACTGCCATGAACCCCGTACAACTCCTCCCCGGCGCTATCTCTGAAATCCTCGCTTCTGTAACCGATACAGGCGTTTTGACCCTGGCGGATCGCTACGGTTTGATGGCCGCCACCTTCGACGACTCTCTGAATGACGAAGACAGAGGCTGTGTCAACCGCTTGCTGCGGGCGGTGCTCAGAGGCCGAGTCCAAGTAGTCAACGAACTTTCAGCAGCATTCTAATCGGGATTTGAAGTTTTGTTCTGAAGGCAAGGTAAGTCAGCAGTAGATAAAAATAGTGGAAACTCAGGCAGGAGTTGAAGCAGCGGTAATTTGAATTCAGTTTAAAAGTTTTCTCCTCTAACTCAACAACGGTTTATTTGTCAAAGCAGCCTTTACCGGCTGCTTTTTTTTGATCTAATCGCGGATTTCCAGGTTGTACTGGCGGCAGAGGGCGATCAGTTTTTGTTGGAATCGATCGCGCACGCTGTCTGGAGAGACAATCACGCAATCTTCCCAATACCGGGATACCTCTCGTATCAGCCAAAAAGGATTAGAGACATTCCGCACGACTTGGCGGATATCTCCCACGACTTCATTGCTGATATCTCTTGCCCTCGGATCGTAGGCGTTCACCATGCCACGATAAAAGTGTAAGTACACTTTTAAATAATCCAAGCCTTCATCGCGCCACTTTCCGTCCGTTTTGACGATCGACTGAATGCGATCGAACCGCAGACAGCGATTGTGGATGAGTTCGGGATAATCGGGATTTTTGATGTCATCAGTCTCTTCGCACCAAATTTCTAGGTAAAAGCGCTTTTCTTCAAAGGAAATCTCGGCATAGCGCGCTGTATATGCCAAATTCTCTCCTTTGGGATTGCGGTACAGAACCAGAAAGGGTTGTGCGTCGTTGATGTATTCTTCGGCTTGAATGCGCCACGCTGCGGTGGGCTGGATGACTTGTTGGAGGAGGGATTGGCGCAGGGGGGCTGCGAGGTTTCCGCGACTTACAAGCAGTTGTGAGACCGATCGCGCTTGCTCAACATAGCCTGAGTCGATCAGCAGTCTGATGCCTTGTTGTAAGGCTGCGACTTCGGTGGAGTTGAGGGTGAAGGGTTCACCAACTTCTAACTTGTGCTGGGCGATCGCGACCAATAACCCCGATACGCTGGGACTTTTGCCCCATTTGATACCGAGGCGAAGGGCGATCGCCTCTAGCTGTTCCTTCGTTTCCGGCGGGACTGAAAGGGTGAGTGCTTCTTTTTTTCGCGGCATTTTTCAAAATATACTTGCACTTATAAAAATACGTGCTATATTGATTTTATTGTAAATAGTAATAGCCTACACACCCAGAAAGTACAATCATTGCACTTACAGAAGTTGTTGGCAACTCAAAAGCTTGTCCCAAGCAGGAAATTTTACATGAGGAATCGATCGTGTCAAACCAGCGCCGACTTTTGAACCGTCCTCCCAAAACCTTAGAAGAACGGTATTTCAGCGAAATTCGCCCAATGCTGTACGAGCGCCTTGCCGCTGAGCCCGGGCGTGGCGTCAGGGAAGGGACAACCCTTGCAGAACATCTCGACTCAGCCTGTCAGTTCATGTTGACAGTCAGCCGCATCGGGGGAGTGCCCGAAGACAAGCGACCTGTACTGCTAGCAGCAACAGCCGTTCACGACCTCAACAAATTAGATTCCCAAGAACGGAATGTCAAAACTTTAGCCAGAAATCGAACTTTCTTGCAAGAACAGCTAGAAAAAGCTTGCGTACTCAGCTTTATTGTCACAGAAAATGACTTTGAATTAGCCAGAAAGTTGATAGAACGCCACTCAGGTCACAACCGCAGCGATGCGGCGATATTTTTACCCGAAGATCCCGCGATCGATCGGTGGGCCGCAATGTTAATAGGGGCGGATTTATTCGATTTAGGAATTCCCGAATCAGAACGTTTTCGGAAAGTTCAAACAGAATTAACCGTTGCCTTTAATCGTCCCAGTAAACTTTTTCGAGTGCGGGTATCTGAAGACAGAGGTTACATCACAGCTTTGTTACTTGGGGCTTGCGAAGAAGTTTTGCAAAAATACGGGTTGACGACCTTAGCAATTTTTCCAGATGGAGAACTGTTTGAAGGAGAAAACTTACCAACAGTTGATTTAACAACAGAGATAGCCACTTGTTGGCAAGCAAAAATCGACCTAGTTTTTGGTAATAATATCGAACGGTTGGTACGGGCGACCAAAGATGGGATTAAAATTGCTCAATCAGCCATCCAGCAAAATGTTGAGGAAGTGCTGCTAAACGTGCAGGCTTTATTGGAGAAGAAAAAAGCTGGATTCAAGGCGGATAAAATCAATAAAGATATTGCCAAATGGGGCGATTCTGCGGGTGCAGATGCCGTGCAAAACGCAGCAGCCGTTGGTTTGCTGCCCGTTGGCAATGCAGAAGAATTTGCGATCGCCGAAGGATTGAAAGCGGCTTATCTCAGCTATCGAGAAGCAGGAATTAATCCGAAAGAAGTTTGGGACAAAATTGCCGATCGTGTTGGCATTTCACAACAGCAAAGAGCAGCACTTGAACCTTTTAACGGACAATACGGGCGACCTTTATTTGCAGCCAAAGCCGCTCAAAAAGGATTAGAGGGCATTCTCGAAGCACTGCGCGAATCTTTCCAACTGAGAAAAGAAAGCACGCACAAACCCGAGGCATCTGAGGCTTCAGAAGAAATCGTGGCAGCAGTTGCCATAATTTTAAGTTTACCGATTGCAATTCAATGGAACGGAATTGACGAACTGAATGCTTATATAGAAGCAAATCCTCGCAAACGCTGTTCTCTTGGGTCTACTTTCAGCGAAACAGACGACTTAGTTTCTGGCAATATGCCGCCCGGTACAAAAGTTCAAGTTTTCTCAAATCGCTTACCCGGTGGAAGCAGTGCAGAACCAAAAAGGCAAGCAGACTCAATGGCAGCCTTGGCTTATCAGTTAATGGCTATCGGGGCAAATTTTCCGGCTGCTAATAAAAAAGACCCGATCTATTTGCACCTAGCATTACCGAAAGGTTCTTCTCCAGAATTACTGAGGATTTGGCGAGAACATTTAAAACAACTAGCCGCTACAAATGCTGAAGGCGGTACAGTAACAGTTGACGAGTTTAAGCTGTACAAAGACAACATTCTAGAATTTAAAGCTAACAAAGTTGTAGGAATTGCCTTTCCCAAACGTCCAGAATTTATCCATGCAACTGTTACCGAAGCCATAGTTTGGGGAGATGCTAATGCTTCTGTTGCTTTGCTAAAGTCACTGCGACTAGCTTTAGAACTATCTTTGTCTTTAGAATTTGGCTTTCCCTTTACCCTCAGCAGCAACTTAGAAGTAGAAATATCATCAGATATTTACGGGCGAGTAGAGGGAATTCCGGCTGCACTCCAAACTTTGCTAGAAAGCGGACAATACAGCCGTCAAGAAGCCGAGAAAATTCTCAAGCGGCTGCGCTGTATCGGCCAACTAGCGATCGCAGTTGCCAGCATTCAGAAAGCCGATGATTGTTTGTACGATTTAGCCCGTGCAGCAGCACAACCTTTTGACCTTTATTATGTGCTGCTGCGTTGGGCTTTGCGAGAACAAGATGAACCTAATCTGAGTGTAATTTGGAGTCGCATTCGCGATCCGTTGAATAGTTTACTGGAGAGTCTTATGCCCAATGAAAATGCACTTTTAACCCAATATCTCAAAGAAGCTGCTCAAATTGCGGCCACTGCTAACCTCAAAGGAAGTTCTTTCAAACGCACGTCTTTAGCAGAACCATTCACTGATTTTACAGCAGCAGTCCGCTCCCAAAAGCCTTACATGGATTTAGAGTTTATGTTCGCCTCTCTAGTGCAGCAGTACCACACTCGCCTCAAACGAATTCGTGACTATGAGCCAGGAGCAGCTAAATTTGAGCAGCTTAAGCAGTATTACAATGTGCTGCGAAAAATGTATGAAGAAATTTACCAAGCCCGCCCCGATAAACTTCTCTCCGATAAAGACAAACTTGAAGCTGCATATTTGTTCTTCTGGCAAGAAGCATATCAGCAGCTTCCCAAAAGAAAGTCTGAAGATAACTCAGATGATTCTGTTGAAACCATCACATCTATCTAATTAATTAGGAGGTTCCCATGTCAATTAACAAACTGAATCCTGTTCTTGCTCCCACTTACGAAAATTTTCCCAAAGGGCGCATTGTCAGTTTAGTTGTTCTCAGGACAACCCAGTCTGAAACTATTTTTCGCACAGAAGGTTCTGGGGAACCAATGTGCAGCGAATTTGTGCCTGCTGGTTTACAAGATAAAAAGACAATCGTGCAACGTTTGGTGATGACTAAGCGCAAGCAGGTAGCACCAGAAAGGCGGCGAGGGCGCGAATTCTTAAGGGCGCACGAACTTCTTTATACAAGTCCGAAAGAAGGAGCTCTTTGTTCGCTAAACACCAATGCACCTTGCGAAATGTGCGTCGATTGTTTTCTGTACGGTTTTGCTGCTGGAGGCGGCGGCGCTCAAAAAAGCCGAGTTTGGACTGAAGATGCTTTTAGTATTTTGACGACTGCTCAAGCTGTAGGCGATCGCACAATCAATGCTATCTTTGAAAACGGCACAATGCGCGATGAAAATGGCAAAGCATCAACCGCTTTAAATACCAGTGAATATATCAAACCTGGAGTCCACTTTATTGATGTCGTCACCCTCAAAGATGTCACGACTGACGAGTTGCGCTATGTCATCGGCAACATTCTGTTAACAAGTCGCTACGGCGCTGTTTCCAGCCGAGTTGGACGGATGGAAAACCAAATATTAGGAGTCTTTGGCAGCATTGCAGAACTACCTAGTTCTCTCGAATTGGTACAAGCTACTTATGATGCTTTGCCAAAGCCGTTAGAGCATCCTTTCGATACTGATGATTTGAGTGCAGCAATCAAGCAAGTCATTTCAAATTGGACTAACAAGCGCGGAGTTTCGATGCAGCTTTCTGAAGATGAATTAACAAGTTTAATTGAAGACGTAGACCGCCACTGGTCTGAAACAGAACGCGATAATTTTCTCAAGCGATTGGATAAATCCTACCAGCCTTTCCGTCTACCTCCTGCTGAGAAAAAGGGCAAAGGCAAAAGTAAAAAGACACCTGTAGAAACAGAGAGTTAATCTATGTCAACACTTCCGTTTAAAAAGGCAAAAATAGTCGAGCTGTGGTGTGCAGAACCAGTTTTTTTTGCCTCTAGGGAGTTGTCTGATACCTATTACACTGAAGGTGCGATCGGGAACTATGCTCTTGCCTATGCTTTTGGCTGGGTAAGTTCCCCCTATCGCCTTCAAGGTGAGGCAACAGGACGACCAACCTACAAAGAAGATTTAGAACCCATAGCACAAGCTTGTTATGTATTGCCCGCTTCACCACTCAACGGCAGAGTAACATTCAGATTTGAGCGGTTCAATGCACTTTCTGATGCTTATTGGTACGCGATGACTAATAACCGCGTCGCTACAGCCCGTGAAGATTTACCAATCCAAAGACAAGGAAAAAAACCGAGTTCATTTCGAGCAAGTAATTTTCCTCAAACCGGACGGTTGCGGATGATTGAACGCGGCAACAAATTTCAGACTTTGGTGTTGGGAAATTGCGAATTACCGGATTACATTCGCTTGGGTAAATTCATGAGTAAAGTCAAGGTGAATGTTTTATCTGAACTTGAAATAGCTCTTTTGCAGAGTGGCGATTATCAAAGTCAGGCTTATTTAAGTGTAGCTGATTTACCGCCAAATTTAGAGCTTTTGTCATTTGATTTAATTTCCATGCCACCAGCACCTTTGTTGAAAAACCTTTCTTTCCGAGGTGCAGCTTGGCAGATTGGTGAAATGATTGTTCCCGCCAATTTATATTTTTGTTGTGGAGGCAGACAAAATGGCTAAGGAAAAGTTAGTTACAAAGCTAGAACCTCGAAGTATTTCAGCTTGTGCATCGCTGCCAAATGAGTTGGCATTTATGAAAAATGCACTACAGCATCAAGTTAATGTATTTGAACAATCTCGAAACGCTGATATTGTTCTCGATTTGTCTCCAACTGGTACTGGAAAAACTCAAGCTGCACTAGCAGTGCTAAAGCACAATCCAACTCAAAGTGCTGTCTATATTGCGCCAACTAATGCTTTAGTCGAGCAACAGCGGGAAGCTGCCGAAAAGTTTGTCCGCGCCGCAGGTTTGCGTCACGTTGTGAAATCTGCTTCTGCTAAAGAAGTGAGGGAATGGCCTAATGATAAAGTTGGCAATCGTCCGGGTGAGAAGCTGTACAATGTACTGCGAAATCCGGCTACAGTTTTCTCGGATGTAGGGGCAGATATACCAATTATTTTGGTGACAAATCCTGACATTTTCTACTACGCGACTTTTTTTGCCTACAACAAGAACGATCGCACAAACATCGCCAGTGCTTTTTACCAAAAGTTTGGTACTGTGATTTTTGATGAATTTCATTTATATGACGCCAAACAGCTAGTTAGTTTGCTGTTTTATCTGGCTTATTCTTACGTTTTCGGCTTTTTTGAATACGGGCGGCGAGTGGTTTTACTGACAGCAACACCGGAACCAGCTTGTGAGTTAGCATTGAAAAATTTAGAGTTCAAGGGTGTCAAAATAGCCTGGATTAATGAAGAAACAAGCAATTCTCATCTTTTACCGTCGCAAACAGCAGTTAATCTTGAATTGCGATCGCAACCTGAAAGAGACGAGTGGTTGCTAGAATTAGCAGAGGAAGTGACTAAACGTTTTCAGGAGAATCCAGATCAAAATGGTGCTGTAATTTTGGATGCTCTTGTTAACATCAACGATCTATACCACTTGTTGAAACAAAGAGGACTTGATAATGTCATCGGTCGAATTACTGGCCCTGCACCTAAAGCAGACAGGAAACGGGCGATGCAATGCCCGATTATTCTAGCAACCAGCACTGTAGATGTCGGATTTAACTTTGAAAGAAATCCTGCACCGAGGCGGCAAAATCTAGATTGGTTGATTTTTTCCAGTCGCGATCGCTTCTCTTTTTGGCAGCGATTGGGACGAGTTGGACGGGTATTGGGCAAGACTGAAACTAATATTGATTCAGAGGCGATCGCTTATTTACCCGATACTGCTTGGGAACAAGGTTTATCCTCTCTCGACTGTTCGAGAGGACGCGCCGCACTCCAACAAATGCTTGACAGTATTCCCTGTCTTGACAAACCTTTTTTAGACGTTTATTGGCGTTCCGAAGCCTTCCTAGAAATTGCTCGTCCTCTGTTAGAACTCGAAGAAAAATTTGAGAATTTACCCGGTATCGAATTAATACTGCAACTTTTCAATACCCTGAAAGAAACACTTGGAGGAAATCGTGACTGGGACTATTACCGCCGCCGAATGCGAACCTTGCGCGGGGCGGAAGATATCGTCAAAGTCTCTGCGAAAAAACTCACTCTCAAAAGCCAGTGGAAATACATCAAAGGCGGTCAAGCTTTTGTCAAAAAGTTCTTAGAAGTTCACTATCCGTTTGAAGTTGAGGAACTAAAAGCAAAAAGAGCTAGCATAGAACAATTTGAAGAGTTGTTTCAAGAGGATGCTGATGCTGGGAAAGAATTAAAAGACTTTGCTGAGATTTGGAGCGCTAGCTATGCACCGCTGTTTCAATTCCGTTCCAGCTTGTTTGAAAGTCTCCCGATCCGCGACCCCCAAGGCTTATTGCTGGATGACTCCGAAGAAACAATTTTAGACCCTCTCCATCTTTTGCGTTATTACGAATTTGCTGAAGATGGCGAATTTGTGGTAGTAACAGCACGCGCTAAAGACACCTATCAATTAAATTTTCGATTGCGGTATCGGGACAGTTCGCAAGATTTTGTCAATAAAGAACTCAACAAGTTAACTGCTTTTCCGAATTGCCGGATCGAACGGCGGCTGGGAAGTGCGATCGTACCAACTCCTTTGCTGAAAGTGTTGGAAAAACATTTGCTACCGGGAGTAATAGTTTGCGGAGTCAAAAATGCTGCTGCTATTTTCCAACTCCGAAAGCAAGGAATTGTGTCCTATCCGATCGTCATTGCTTGTGACGATGCTGAAAAAGAGCATTACAGATTTTTACCCGGATTAGCAGGAATCTTAACTATGGCAATGAAAAGCAAGCAGCTACGTCTTCCAGATGACGAGCCTTTCATCATTTAGAAAATCTACACAACCAACCATTAACCAATATGCCGCACAGCCTAGTCCTCAACATCCTTCCCCTGAACCCAATTCCCCCCGGATACCTCACCGGAAGACACCTGCACGCCCTCTTCCTCACCCTCGTGAGCTCCGTTGACAAAAAACTCGGCGATTACCTCCACGAAGCCACCGCCCAAAAATCCTTCACCCTCAGCCCTTTGCAAACTAAAAAATGCCCTTTCAAAAAACACCATTTCCTGCAATGGGAACACACAGAACCGATTCCAGAACACACCCTTTGTTGGTGGCGGATTACTCTGCTTGATGACACTTTATTTGGCAAGTTAACTCAGCTTTGGCTGAACCTCAATCCGTCGAAGCCGTGGCATCTCGGACCCGCCGATTTGATGATTGCTAAGATTCTCGGAACGCCCCAAGTAGATCAGCCTTGGGCTAATGCTTGCGATTACTCTCAATTGTACGATCGCGCTTCCGAAACTAATCGTTTAATTGCCTTCAGTTTTGCGACTCCTACTACCTTTCGACAGGGCAAATTCGATTCAGTGATTCCTACTAGAGACTGCGTTTTTAACAGTCTCCTCAGCCGCTGGAACAAGTACAGCCCGATCGCACTTCCCGATCTTTCCTTCGATGCACTTTTTTCGACATTTGTCAATATCAGAAGTGAAAGATTGACTAACTATCAAAGCGATTTTGTCGGCATGGTTGGGGAGGTTAGTTATCGGATTTTGGGAGATGTGGAGCCTTTAGTGATTAAGCAAATTAATGCTTTGGCTGATTTTGCTGTTTACTGCGGGGTGGGGAGAAAAACTCCGATGGGGATGGGAATGACTAGACGAATTCCGATCGCACCTTCTCAAAAAATTACCACGCAAAATGCAGAATTATCGTTTCCCATTCAAGGGTAATAGCTTTTTGATTTGTCGTTAAGCCGTTAAGTCCGCCGGGGGTTGAAACCCCCGTCTCATAGCGAAAGTCCTCTAAAGAGGACTGCACCAAACTCTTTTTTATCGAACTCATGAAATCTGCTGTCAATGATTGAATCTTCAGTCGGTTTTTAACCGACTTTAGCTATGAGACAGGGGTTTTAACCCCTGGCGGACTGGCGGACTGGCGGGCCTGACAGGTAAGGAAAAACTTTTGATTCAAACTTATCGTAAACCATCAAAATTATGAATGATTCTGAGTACATTTCGATCGCACTTCTGAACCAATACTCCTACTGTCCCCACCGCTGCTGGCGGATGTCTTGCGCGGGAGAGTTCGCGGATAACCAGTATACCATCGAAGGAACGAGTTTGCACGATCGCGTTCACACGATGGGCGAGATTAACCGGGATGAAACTTGGCAGGTTCGGGCGATTTGGCTGAAGTCGGAAAAGTATAAACTCATTGGTAAATCGGATTTGATTGAGTCGGCTGAGGGTGAGATTTACCCCGTGGAATATAAGCGGGGACGGAAGGGGGAATGGGATAATGATGAGTTGCAGGTTTGCGCTCAAGCGCTTTGTTTGGAGGAGATGACGGGGAAAACTATTGCGACTGGATATGTGTATTACGCGCAATCGCATCAGCGGCAATTAGTGGAGATTTCTGAGGGGTTGAGACAGGAGGCGATCGCAACTATCACCGCTATCCAATTTTTGCTGCAAACTGGCAAAATGCCTACAGCCCATTATAGCAAACGCTGTCAGGGTTGCAGCCTTTATCAGCAATGTTTGCCGCAAGCTGCTGAGAAAGTCCTGCGCTATCAAGAAGCTAGCTGAGCCCAAATCGCCCGGGGTTGAAACCCCTGTCTCACAGCGAAAGTCCTCGCTATGAGGATTGAATATTTTACCGATCGAGCTTGCGAAAATTAACCGGGTTTTTGCGATAACTTTTGGGCGAGTAGACAGAAAATTCATGAAGAAAACGGGTTTTCATGCTCCCGCGTGTAACTGCCGATTAAATTACTTCTTCAGTCGGTTTCAACCGACTTTAGCTTTGAGACAGGGGTTTTAACCCCTGGCGGACTGGCGGACAAATCGAAACACAATCAATACATAAATTTAGGAGTCAATCATGGGAACACTGTATATCAATCAAGATGATGTGTTTATTGGAAAAACAGATGAACGCCTAAATGTCAAGGCAAAGAATCAAATATTACAGGATGTGCCTTTGATTCATTTAGATGGAGTGGTGATTTTGGGACGGGCGACTATTTCGCCGGCGGCGATCGCAGAATTGCTACAACGGAAAATTCCTCTAACTTTTATCACTGATACCGGTCACTATTTGGGTAAGCTGGAACCCGAATTAAGTAAAAACATTTTTGTTCGCAATGCTCAGTGGAAAGCGGCGGGGGAAACTCCCCAAGCTATTCATGTTGTCCGGGGTTTTATTCGGGGGAAATTGAAGAATTATCGCACCAGTTTATCTCAAACTCAGCGGGAACATTCGGAACTAAATTTAGCTTCGGCAATTATGCAGATTTCAAATGCGATCGCCAAACTTGACAAAACTGACAATATTGACTCCTTGCGCGCACAGGAAGGTGCTGGAAGTGCGGCATATTTCAGAGTGTTCAACCAATTAATTCGCGCCGAAGGCTTTGTGTTTAAACCGCGACACCGCCCTGCTACCGATCCGGTGAATTCTTTGATGAATTTTGCTTACACGCTGCTGCGTCACGATGTGCAAAGCGCGATTAACATTGTGGGATTTGACCCTTATTTAGGATACCTTCACCTGCAGCGCTACGGCCGGGTGGGTTTAGCGTTTGATTTGATGGAAGAGTTCCGCCCTTTGGTAGCTGACAGTATCATTTTGAAGGCGATTAACCGCCGGATTCTTACGCCGAATGATTTTACTGTGGAACCTCTAAGTAATGTGGTGCGACTGTCGGAAGCGGGACGGAAAGAGTTTCTGAAGTTGTATGAACAGAAAAAGCAATCTGAGTTTAAGCATCCAGTTTTGAAACGCAAGTGCACTTATCAAGAGGCTTTTGAAATTCAAGGGCGGCTGTTGGCGAAATATTTGATGGGCGAAATTGACAAATATCCACCTTTAGTTTTGTACTAAATATGCACGTTCTGATTTCCTACGATATTTCCGAAGACAAGCGCCGCACAAAGATTCACAAAATGCTGAAATCATACGGGCAGTGGATGCAGTACAGCGTGTTTGAGTGTGCTGATTTGACTGAGACTCAGTACGCTAAGTTACGATCGCGCCTGAACAAAGTCATCAAACCCAACGAAGACAGTATTTTGTTTTTCCCGCTGTGCGCTTGCTGTCAGGGTAAGATCGAACGCATTGGTGGGGTAGTGCCAGTCGATCGCACAATATTTTTTGCTTAGTTTCCGTGAATGGGTAGGTGTTGTGCGATTCGTTGAAACGTGAATCACGGTAATCAGTCCGTACATAACGTTTCCAGCC
>NZ_JAUBTS010000054.1:0-50677 GCF_036705105.1 Microcoleus sp. B9-D4 | reverse complement strand
ACACTCGTAGCCTAAAGGCTACAACTGCGTTTCATCCCCGGCTTAAAAGACCGGGGTTCTCACGCGAGGCGCTATAGGATGTTACGAGCAGAGCATTTCACTGTAAGTGATATAAATCACCTATTGCTATGACCAATGTTACATTTGGAACCAGACAGGTATGATATCTGTCTACATATAGCGCATTGCAGGTTTATGAAGTGTAGGGACACGGCATTGCCGTGTCCCTACAGGGATCGCTTTCGGTTGTACTTTATAAACGTGGAATCTGCTGTAAATAATATTTAAACAGTACCAGTAATGCTGAAACACCCCTACTTAATTTCTGTTTTTTCTTCTGTAATTATTGCGTCTCTACCTCTTTTTCAGACTGTAGCGACTGCTCAGGAAGAACCAGGGTGCTTTATAATTGATTCATCAGGTCAAGTAAATAGACTCGATCCTTTATGCAAGCGCGATGAACAGCAGAAATTAAAAAACATTATGAAAGCTCAAGAACTTTATCAACAAGGATTAGACCTCGCTCGCAAAGGACAATATAAAGAATCAGTTGAACTTTTAACTCAAGCAATTAATCTCAATCCTAGCTTTCCCGAAGCGCATATGGTTCGCGCTGATGCTCAAACTTTATTAGAAAACCTACAGGGTGCAGTAGAAGATGTTCAGAAAGCGATAGATATCTACAGGGCTAGAGGACAATCGCAAATAGCTGATATGCTTTTAGTCCCGTTGAATTCGCTGCAAAATGAAATTAAGTTTAACCAGGAAGACCAGGGTCAACCGGAAGTTGAGGATGAGCCGGAAGGTAAATAAGCCGCCTAAATTTTAGTTTTGTTTGTAAGGTGCGTCAGGCTTGAAGCGAGTACGAAATAATTAGGTTTTACCTCTGACGCACCCTACGAAATGCGTAAGTCATATTTAAGCGTAAGGCACCGGATCTTTTAATCCCAATTCCTCAAAAGCAGCCAGCCGCAACCGACAAGAATCGCAAACGCCGCAGGCATTTTCGCCGCCTGCGTAGCAAGACCAAGTTTGCTCCCAAGGTACTCCTAATTTGTTGCCTAATTGAATAATTTCGGTTTTTTTAAGTTCGATCAAAGGTGTTATAATTTTAATAGGTTCTCCTTCTCTTCCCTGCTTTGTTCCTAACCGAAATACTTCCTGCATGGCTTGGATGTAATCGAGGCGACAGTCGGGATAGCCAGAATAATCTAAAGCGTTGACGCCGATGTAAATGCGATCGGCTTCTAGAGTTTCTGCGTAGGCGAGGGCAAAGCTGAGAAAGATTGTATTTCTGGCAGGAACGTAGGTAATTGGGATGTTTTGGGACATTTCTGCAAGATTGCGATCGATCGGCAATTCCATCTCATTATCCGTCAAAGCCGAACCGCCCCACAGTGTCAAGTCAAAGTTTACTATCTGATGTGCCTTAACCGCTGCCGAAAGTGCGATCGCCCTTGCTGATTCCAACTCCCGCCGATGTCTTTGCTTGTAGTCAAAGGAAATAGCGTAACACTCGCAGCCGTCGGCTTTGGCTTGATACAAAACTGTTGAGGAATCTAGCCCTCCCGACAATAAAATAACTGCTTTCACTTAAAACATCCTCACTCGAATTAGCTTTTATATTTATATCAAATTAGTGGCAAATTGACAATATAGCAATGCTAAATGCTTTTTAAAACCTACATATTATACCATTGTCAAGAACGGGCAAGATGCCCGTTCCACAAAACTCAATTAACTGGTTCCCAGCCTCTGCCTAGTAACGAGTAGAAAGAAAATTCATCTTTTGTGGAACAGGCATCTTGCCTGTTCTTGAGATTGATGCAGGATGTCAGATTTAAGTTCCTAACAATTCGTCTAGTTCGCGGTAATCGGGCAAAGTTGTATCAATTTTAATGCCCTGCCGCAAAACTGTGCGATCGCCCTGGGATCTAGATAACAATTCGCTGAAATTCCGCGCCTTAAACAAAATCAAATCAGCAGGTAAACCAACTGCAATTCGTCCTAAATTCGGCAATCCCATTAAATCTGCAGGAGTCTTCGTCACTGCACAGGGCCAGTCTCCATAGGGCCTATCTAAATGAGCGATGCGGACTGCCATATTAAAAACTTCCAAAACATCATGGTCGCCAAATCCGTAAAACGGATCGCGGCAATTGTCGCTAGCAACTGCAACGGGAATTCCGGCTGCTTTGAGTTCGTGCAACAGTGTCACTCCCCGCCAACGCGGTGTATGCCCAGATTCTCGGTCTTGCAGGTAAAGGTTGCACATCGGCAAGCTGACAATGCCAATATTTGCTTCCTTGACTAATTCCAGAGTTTCTGTTACTAAATCTGACGGTTGTACGGCTAAACTACAGCAGTGTCCGCAGATGATTTGACCTGCAAAATTATGACGGATGGCGGTTTTTGCGACTTCCCGCAATGTTACTGATTCTGGAGCGTCGTTTTCGTCGGTGTGGAAGTCGAGGTGTAAATTTCGTTCTTTGGCTAAGGCAAAAACTCGATCGAGTTGTTTGTCTAAGTCGGGATTCATATAGGCGAAGCCGCCGAGAATGCCGCCGATTTGGGCTATGCGATCGGCTAATTTTTCGCCGGCGGGTGTCAGGAAATAGTCGAGGGAAACCAGGGAAACTGCTTGCAAGATCAGCCGATCGCCCCATTCGGCTTGCAGCGCTTCAAATACTCCCAAACTAACGGTTCCCTGTTCGCCCGCGCTGTCGATGTGAGTGCGGATAGCCTTGGTTCCGTGGGCGTAGCTGCACTTGAGGCCAAACTCCATTCGCCGATAAACATCCTCTGCATTCCAGTTTTTTTGGGCATCAGCGCCTACCGCTTCGATCGCGCTGGCAAAAGTTCCATCGGGATTGGGCGATCGTTCCCAAATGTGGCCTTTGTCTAAATGGGTGTGCATATCCACAAAACAAGGCCAAACTAAGCCGCCCTGCAAATCTACAACTGGGATATCTCCAGAGGAGGAGACAGGTTTTGTACCTGCTGGGATAATTTGGGCGATCGTCCCTGCTGCAATTTCCAAATCCACCAAACACAAATTGTTCTCACTCCCCGTTGTCGCCACAGTAGAAGCTGAGGCCGCGCTCGATTTCATCTCTAGAAGAGACGCGGGTACGCGACCATTTTTGAGCAAATAATTAGATGTACTTGGCAACATTAATTTTGTGAGTTAGTATTTTGTTGATAATTACTGGCTACCAGTTGTAACTATAACAACCCTTGCAGGAATTGTGAACATCTCTCTTTTCCTCTTTCTCTCTTTTATAGAGCCTCTGCCTCCTCTGCGCCCTCTGTGGTTAGTTCAAAAAAATCTCATGCACAAATGAAATAGAAGCGCTAAAGAAACTTCGATTAAATAGGTAGCTTTGTTGTTGGTACGGCAGCCCTGATCACTGAAGCACAAATATAAAATTTTTATATTTTCAGGACAGCGCGAAAATCAGCGTCACGAGTTTGGCTATGCCGGATACTTCCAGATCCTGAATCCTTTTGCTATCATAAATCACTGCTTCAAATTGCAATTTCACTTTCAACCAACAGCAGCATCCATAGCAAGAGCCAAAAACAACTGTGTCAAAACCCAAGCATATAGTTTTAACATCCCATCCCGACAGATCTGGCACAAAACCTCATCCCATTTACTGGGGAGAAATCGATCCCCTGAAACGGGGGCCTGTGATTGGTAGCCTCACCAAATCGTCTCACCGGAATGCGATCGGCACTCATTCTGGTTCCTACTCTGTTTATCGCGCGCTAGCAGTGGCTTCCGGCGCACTCCAAGCAGATCACCGCCCCGATTTTACCAACACCTCTCCGGCGGCACACATCGGGCCGCACCCGAGTTGGGGCGATCCTAATTTGATTGTTTCTCTCGATCCATTTGGGGGTTTGGTTAGCGAAGTTTATACTTCATTTCTCCAGGAGGGATATGATATTCGCCCGACAATTGCTGTCACTAAAGCTCACATGAATATGCCGGAATTGCAAGATGCTATCGCTAAGGGGCGAGTGCAAATTGATGGTAAAATAGTCAAAGCAGGTGGCAATTTAGCAGTAACTAAAATTGCGATCGACCCGGTGTGGTATTTGCCGGGAATTGCTCGGCGAATCGGCGCCCAAGAAAGCGTTCTCCGCCGTGTCCTCTTCGAGCAAACAGGCGGAATGTTCTCGGATTTAGTGACGCGGCCGGACTTACAGGTTTTCTTGCCACCAATTGGCGGAACTACGGTTTATATTATTGGCGATGTCGCGAATATTTCTGACCCGGATAAGCAGTTGGCGGTACGGGTACACGATGAATGCAACGGTTCTGATGTCTTCAGTTCCGATATCTGCACTTGTCGCCCTTATTTGGTACATGGGATGGAAATTTGCATCCAAACGGCACAAGCCGGCGGTTCTGGGGTAATTGTTTACTTCCGCAAGGAAGGGAGAGCTTTGGGGGAAGTGACTAAGTTTTTGGTGTACAATGCCAGAAAACGGCAGCAAGGCGGCGATCGCGCTGATGCCTATTTTACGCGCACTGAATGTGTGGCGGGAGTTCAAGATATGCGGTTTCAAGAACTAATGCCAGACGTGCTGCACTGGTTGGGGATCTCTCGCATTGACAGTTTAGTTTCTATGAGCGATATGAAATACAATGCGATTATCAATTCTGGCATTCAGGTGGTCGATCGCATCCCCATTCCTGAAGATTGGATTCCCGCAGACGCACAAGTCGAAATCGTCGCCAAAAAAGCCGCCGGCTACTACACGCCAGACCCTGTGCCAGATGCTACAATTCTTGCAGAAGCGATCGGACGCGATTTAGGAGATTGAGAGGGCGAAGACGCGACCGATCGGGCGCGAACAATCGCGTCTTTGCTAAATAAAGTTTATTGCTGGTTTTTGATCAGTCAGGGTAGGTTATGGCTAATTTGCGTTCTACTGTGATCGTAAAAACAGATATTTGCGGATATACCGTCAGAGTCAAAAAATTATCTCAGTCGGACTTAAGTAGTTTGTTAAACGAGCATAAAACTTTTGTTTCAGATATTAGCGCCAGAAATGAAGGCAGCGTGATTAAAGGGGAAGGTGATTCATTTTGGATAATTTTTCCTAGCGTCACAGCAGCGGCTGTAGCCGCCATAGAAATGCAGCAAGAATTGAGAGCGCAACAATCTAGCAAGGCGAACGACGAACGATTGGCTATTCGCGTGTCGATTACATTAGGAGATGTCTTGCATCAAGATAAAGATATCTTTGGCGATACGGTGAATTTAACAGCGCGCATAGAATCAGTAACTCCGCCGGATGAAATATATTTGTCCCAAGCAGCATGGCTGGCGCTCAACAAAGCAGAAGTGCAAACGTCTTTTGTCAACGAGTTTTCTTTGAAAGGGATGAGCGAACCTGAAAAAGTATACAAAGTTGACCAAAGTTACAAAACGCGAATCATCAAGAATCAAGCAATAATTAAAGCAGATTTGAGAGGTTTTATAGCTTATCAAGAATCTAATTCTATCAAAGACGTTGAATATTTGCTCACAAACTTTGATACTTTTGAAAAAACAATTTGCGAAGAATACGGTGGCACAATTCGGAGTATTGTTGGTGATTCGCATTTGTTGACTTTCCCGGAAGCTCACTCAGCCTTAGCGGCAATGGAAAGTCTGTGCGAGAATTGGAAACTTTTTATTAACGCCAATCAAATACCTTGTGGCTTGTCGGTGGGAGTTGCTAAGGGAAATTTATATATATTTAGGTCTTGCACTTACGGAAAAGATATTCACATCGCGGACAGGCTGGAAGATTTAAGTAAAATAGTGTCTCCGGGAAAAGAAAAAAACTCGGTGATAGTTTCCGATCACATAAAACGCGAAGTCAGCGGGTCGAAGTGGGAATATAAGCTGATCAAAATCGATAAAAATGCGATTTTAGATAATCTTTTAGATTACAGTCAGTTTGACTTTTTTCAAGAAAACGATGTTTACCGCTGTTTGGTAGTATGAACTTGGGCAATAGTGAACTGGAGACTGTAGAATATCTGAGAACGCCGGCTGCTATTCGTCAAAAGTGCGATCGGCTTTTTGATTTAGCCAGCCAGGACAAACTTCGCTACTTCCGCGTCGATTTATCCCAACTCGACAAAGCAGCAAATTATGTAATTGACACAACGCACCAACAGTATCCCGATTTTAACATTCCCTTTCACAGTCGCTGGCGACATTTTGAAGCTGGCAACTTGTCGCGACTCGCCGAATTGAATGCAGCTTTAGCAGAATTTGCACTCATAGAGCAAGCTAAGATCAAATTTGATTTAGCAATTGTCAGCGTTTTGCTCGATGCCGGTGCTGGTGCAGATTGGCAGTATTGTGAACAAGAAACCGGGCAGGTTTACCGCCGTTCTGAAGGGTTAGCAATAGCCAGCTTGCGGATGTTTTGTCAAGGTGTTTTTTCCAGCAATCCCGATTTTCCTTGGCAAGCTGATTCTCAGGGACTTTCTCAATTAAAACTAGAAACCTTAGCTGCGGGATTTCAGGTAAGTCGAGACAATCCGCTAGTTGGTTTAACAGGCAGATTAGAATTATTGCAGCGTTTGGGAAATGCGATTTGCCAGCATCCATTATTATTTGGCAGCGAAAACCCGCGTCCCGGCAATTTAGCAAAATACTTGCTCGACAGTGAGGTTTCTGGAGACAAAACTGTGAATGCTGCGATCGTGTTGAGCGCTGTTTTGACCAGTTTTGGGGAAATTTGGCCGGGAAGATATACAATTGGTGGCGTTAATTTAGGCGATGTTTGGCGGCATCCGGCTTTAACAGGAGAAAATCTCGGCGATGAATTGGTGCCGTTTCACAAACTCTCGCAGTGGTTGACTTATTCGCTGTTGGAACCGCTGCAGGAACTTGGTTTAGAAGTGACTGGATTGGATGAGTTAACGGGATTGCCGGAGTACCGCAACGGCGGTTTGTGTTTGGATATCGGGCTGCTGCAGGCAAAAGATTCGGCTATTTTTGAACAGAGTTACTTGCCTGGTTCGGAAGTTATAGTGGAATGGCGATCGCTCACTGTCAATCTTTTAGATAAAATTGCCGCAGCTATTCGAGAAAAGCTGCATTTGAGTGCGACAGAATTGCCGCTGGTGAAGATTTTGCAAGGAGGAACTTGGGCGGCGGGGCGGAAAATTGCGGGCGAATTGAGGCCCGGTGGAGTGCCGCCAATTCAGATTGAAAGTGACGGGACGGTGTTTTAGAGGGAAGAGGGAAGTTCGGCAACGAGCAATGTACGGGATGTAACGGATGTCAGGAAGAAGGAAGTTCGGCAACGAGCAATGTACGGGATGTAACGGATGTAACGGATGTAACGGATGTCAGGAAGAAGGAAGAAGGAAGAGGGAAGTTGGGCAACGGATTATGTAACGGATCTAAGTCATATGTTGCACCATTCTCAATTAGCTTTTTATGAACAGGCAAGATGCCTGTTCCACAAAATATAAACTTTCTTGTGGAACAGGCATCTTGCCTGTTGCTGACAATGGTGCAAGATATCAGACGTAACGGATGTCAAGAAGAGGGAAGAAGGAAGAGGGAAGAAGAAAGAGGGAAGAAGGAAGAAGGAAGAGGGAAAATTATTCCCTCTTCCAACTTTAAACTCAAAATTCCAAATTCAAACCTGAAAACTATACCTCACACTACACTCCCACAAGCTGCTTAGCGGCAAGTGCGATATTTGACGTGATAAACTAAACCGCGATGAGCCAAATCGAAGGAGTCAACGGTGGCCATGCCAGCACCGCGGGCTGTCATTGCAGCATTTACTCTCATATTTACACTGTCGCCGCAGCGAGACCACACATTCGCTACAGTGGCTAAGCTATCTCGAACATTGTAGTTAGTTTCGCCGCTGAAATTCCGATTAAAAACTGGGCCGCGGGTTCCAGCAAAAAAGTATTCTGCCCGCAGGTTGCCTGTGGTTTTGGGAGCCACGTAGCCGCGGTAATCAGCATCGTAGATAGAAATTTGGTAGCCTTGGGGTACTTGGATGGGAATGCTCAGATTGCAACTTTTCCGGCTTTCTGTTGAGACATTTCCCTGGGCTGCAAACTTATCAAATAGGATGGTCAGTTCTTGACCGTCGGGGCTGACGCTGACGCTGGCGGAGCGATCGGGGCAACCGCTACCGCCGTAGCTTGCACCTAAAATTTGAACTGCAGGATTAGCCAAGGCGGGGCTGATAGAAGCAGTCATTAATGCCGTAGCTAGCAATAGTTTTACAAACTTCATGGATGTTCTCCTTAATAAGTTCAGTTGTGTGTTAGGAGCACCCTAAAAAAATGGAACTGTATTTAGGTAATGTGTTTTAAACTTGGATATGGCAGCCTTCATGTTGCAAGATGAAAAGCCAGTCAAGCCAAGTTTATGACCTCATGTGCAGTTCCTATTCAGGTTTTTTCGATTAGTGAATTAATCGAAAGAATAGGTTTTATGTTGATACTTCTTAAGATTCATATCTGTTGGTAAAAGTTCCGGAAGATTTCGGTGCGAAACTCCGGATCTGTGTTATTGGGCTTGGATGGAGCGCGAGACAGCGAAACCAGTGGGGAGGCTTTTGGGCCCGGATCTGCGTTCTTAGGAAGAGTGCGGGAAGGAGAGGAAACGAGAGAATAACATATTTGTGTATTTTCCAACCTCGCATACTTAGTGTCGCGCTGGGCGGATGAAAGGCAATTGTCGGAGCGAATTTTATGCGCGCGATATTCGTGTTTTCAATAGGGGTTTGATATAAGTAGTCCCGGACGCAGGGGCGGCAGAAACCGGGTTTTTTTTGCGTCAAGAATGCCTCGAGGGCTGATAAGTTAGAATAAAGCCAATTAATTCTTCAAAAAAATGAGTGCTAAAGTTACTGTCATCGACCATCCTTTGATACAGCACAAGTTAACTCTTATGCGGCAAACTCAAACGAGCACGGCGAAATTTCGCCAACTGCTGAAAGAGATTGGAATGCTGCTAGCCTATGAAGTGACGCGAGATTTGCCGCTAAAATACGAACTAATAGAAACGCCGATCGCAAAAATGAATGCACCGGTGCTGGCTGCAGAAAAGAAAATTGTTATTATTTCGATTATGCGTGCCGGTCAGGGATTGTTAGATAGTATTTTAGAACTGATTCCGTCCGCAAGGGTAGGACATATTGGTTTGTACCGCGATCCGACAACTCGGATGGCGATCGAATATTATTTCAAAGTTCCCCAGGATATCGAACAGCGAGATGTTTTAATTGTCGATCCGATGCTGGCTACTGGTAATTCAGCAGTGGCGGCAGTTGATAGGCTGAAAGAAGTTAATCCGAAGTCTATTAAATTTTTGTGCTTGCTGGCGGCACCGGAGGGAGTGGGGCACTTTCACGAACAACACCCTGACGTGCAGATTTATACGGCTGCTGTTGACGAGTGTTTAGACGAGCATGGCTATATTGTACCGGGATTGGGAGATGCGGGCGATCGACTTTACGGGACTATGTGAATTCAAGAAAATTATTTTCTGCTGTATATGTCAATACATTCATTGAAAAATAAGTTTACTAACATAACTATTGGTTTGATAGTGCCAGACAATGTAAATTGTAAGATTTTAATGTCAGGAAAAGCCTATATATAGCAAGGGTTGTAGGATTTTTTTCGTTAAATTCGTAAATTGCATTATCTCAATGTATTTACTGCATTTTATGGTGTAATTCTCTGCCTTTAGTGTAATTAATCGCAGGAATTATTTGTCATAAAATAGATGTATGATGCTTACCGTTTTTGATCGACTACTAACAATTATTGGACGAGGAAAAAAGAATGGAGACTACAGCACAGAAAGAAGCCCCAACTCAGCCTGTTGAGGAAGTGAAAATTCAGAATATCAACAGTTTGGAGTTTGAGCTTTGGGCTAAAGCAGTGAAACGGCAGATGATTGCAGCACTCTCTAAAAAGGGCGCGATTTGACATCTCGGGGTTTTTTGTGCACAGGTTGTGTTAATTAATTAAATTAACAAAAGTTTTGTCTGCATTGTTGTCCGAGTTCGAGAGGAGCAAGGGAAAGAGTTTTGAGATTGCGCTGCTTTCGGAGTTACGGGAGGCGCAAAAGAAAGAATTTTCCTTTTTCCTAGTTTTGGACGTACAGGTGGAAGGAAGCCGGGTTTTTTTACGAAAATACTTCTGTTGCAATCGGCAGAAATGGTAAAAAACCCCGGTTTCTTTGTGTCAAGAGTGCCTCCGGGACTGTTCTATAGCAATCCTTGCAGGAGTCGTAAATTTTTGACCCCACCCCAACCCTCCCCTTATCAAGGGGAGGGAGTAAGAAATTCACAAATGATGCGAGGATGGCTATATCTGCCGAATGCTTTCTGCCAGATTACGATCGCTTGTCAACCGCCGCCAGCAAGCGCAGACTTCCGTCTTGAATCTGCACTGCTTTCACCGTTCCCACAGCAACTCTTTGTTGACCGTTAGCCATCGCTACCTCAATCTTAATCTTGGGGTCAGCCTGCAATCCCAGCCGCCCCCACAGCCACTTGACTTGAGTAGCAGGAAAAGAGCTCACTTCAACATCAGAAAATGGCGAATTAACCCAGCGGCTACCGTCGTAAAAACTCGCTACCTGCACCTGATACCAAACTTGTTCTCCTGCCAATTTTAACTCGTTTTTCGGTTCTGGTTCCAGCCACTCAGCGGGATTGACACTGTTAATTAAAGTAGCAGAACCCATAATTTGACTTTTGTGGTCTTCTAAACTTTCAGCCTGAGAAACTGCTTCCTCAAGTTTGTTGACCAAATTCCGAATTCGACTTCTTGTTTCGCTGTCAGTATCTGATTGCTGGTCGAGCCAATTCATCGCCTCGCGAGTGCCGTCTTGAGACGCTACAATCAGGGCACCCCAAGCCTTGACATCGGCGTCAGCGGCATTCACTCTCAAGGCGGCGTCGATGCGGTTCCAGATCCGCCCGCCGTCATTTTTGAGGGTTGTGGCTATTTCGTGACTGTTACTCGGATCGGCTTCAAATACTTGCAAAGCTTCAGTCCAGCGGCCGTCGATCAATTCTGCGAGAACTTGTTGACCGGGACTGGCCCAAGATGCGATCGCCTGAGCCCGAGTAATTTTAGCGTGAAATTCGATCGTTTCTAGCTGAGCTTGCGCGACAGCAGGCCAATTTTTGCCGGCTTTCCCCTTCGCCAAACGCATGACATTTAATGCTGGAGACCATAGCCCGCTTTTTGCCAGTCGCAGCCCATTTTTGTAAGTCTCGTCATTGAAAGCAATTTCTTCTAAAGAAATCGCCGTTAACTGAACGGGGTTCGGCAAAAATTTGCGCGGGCCAATTTGATAAAGGGTAAATTGCGGCTCTAAACCAACTGTTTGGTCGATCGCTAACTGCGGGTTTTCGCCCTTAACAATTTGCTGCCAATTCGGCGGTTGTCCAGCCGCACTCGTCCACTCCAAAAGCGAGATTAAATGATTTTGGCTGGGGTTGTAGCGAACGACTTGTCCGTAGGGAATTTTCTTGTCGCCCTGCTTTAGTTGACCGCTGACATTAAACCAAATGCCGGATGCGGGGGGCTTTCCGTCAAAGCGGCGCAGTTCTGTTAGGGGTAGGGACTGATTCGAGGCTTGATTGTCAGATGTAGAGTCAGCTAAAGAAGCAATGACAAAAGATTCTGCAGGGCCTTCTACATTCACAGAACTTGCTAGTTGGAAATACTGCTCTTTATCGGAACTGCGATCGGGAAGCTGCACCCGCTTGTACACCCGAAGTTCGACAATTTGACGGCAAGGATTTTTGCAAACAGTAGAAGCTTTAACAGTTCTTTCTACCATCACCGGCAATAGCAAATCGGAAATAGAATTATCGCGGGATTGATCGACGGGAAGCGACAGGGGTTCTCCGGTTACGAATCCCAATTTGCGGATGCTGGCTTTGATTTGATCGAGAGTTTGGATCGAATCTCTGCTACCTGTAGGCAGGCGCGACCATTCCGGCACAAATTGAGAGATCAACTTGTTGCCATTGGGATCGACGATTAGCTGATAACTCAGCCAAGCGCCGCCTCCCATTAAAGCTGCACAGCCACCCAAGATGCTGAGGGCTGTCAAATTAGCTATCAGTCTTTTCCAGGGATATCTGGCGCGAGTTCGGGGAGTAGGTATTGGACGCTGGGACTCTTGAAGATTTTTGGGGCGTCGGGTTTGGCGCCGGCGTCTTGTCGGAGGAGGAGCAACTTTGGGATTTTCTGGGGGTTTGGCTCGATTTTTTGAGGGGTTAATTTTGTGTTCCATCATGCCATTTTAGAATTTAGATTTTAGAATTTAGAGTTTAAAATTGCAATAGCCGATCGTACTGCCGACCTATGATATCCCAAGTGTATTGGCTTTCCACGAGCGATCGAGCCCTGACAGAGAGCTCCTGTCTTAGCTGCTGATTTTCAAACAAACTGGCGATCGCCTCAACATACTCCTGAACTTTGTTCGCCCGCAAGGCCCCGATCAGTTGTGGGCCGCCATCGACGGCTAAACCCTCCAAACCTCGATCGCTAGCAACCACGGGAGTTCCCGCAGCCATCGCCTCCAAAGTTTTATTTTTAATCCCAAAACCAATCCGCATCGGCACCACACAAACAGCAGCTTGATGCAAATATTCTGCCACCCTTTGCACCCGGCCTACTACTTGAATTCCGGGGAGTTCCCCCAAGGCGAGCACTTCCGGGACTGGCGAAGCCCCTACTAAGGTGAGGGTAGCATCGGGATAGCGCTGCTGCAAAGGCGGCAGTATTTGCAAACTGAGAAACCGTGCCGCGTCAATATTGGGCAAATTGTTCATTGCGCCTGCAAAAATTAAGGTGTGTCCTCCCGGATCGATCGACCGGTACGGAAATTGAGTTAAATCCACGCCGTTAGGAATTACATCTATGGGAGGTACAAAAAAATCTTGTTTTCCTGGCACTCGAACCGGAGGCGACAGCAATTCTAGGAGTTGCTCTCTGTCGGTGGATGTTGTCGCGACAATGCGGGAGAATTTGGAACAGTAGCGTTTTTCGTAGCGGGCGAGTAGGGGTAAATTTAGTCGATCGCGCAGGGGTTTTTCCGAGGTGCCGGTTGCTAACATTTCCCTGCAAGTTCCCCAAACGGAACTGTGAATGTTTGCCACTGTCAGCACTTTTTGTCGCCATTCTGGACGCACGTAAATCTCGTTAACGCTGTGTTCGCAGGTGACAACATCGCATTTGCCTGCAGTTACTAATTCGTCTGCCCAATTCTGCATTGCTTGGGAGTAGCTTGAGAGGACGTTCGGAGGTGTCCCGAACAACAAAAATCTACTGAATCTGTGGAATTTTCCTATTATTTCAGAGAACCCCCCCTCAGTCCCCCCCTTATTAAGGGGGGGAGGCAAGAAGCCCTCCTCAAGCCCCTGGTGCAGAGTTAGCCCCCCCTTGACAAGGGGGGTTTGGGGGGGTAATTGCGGGGAAGCCAAGAAGCTCTCCTCAAGCCCCTGGTGCAGAGTTAGCCCCCCCTTGGCAAGGGGGGGTTGGGGGGGTACTTGCGGGTGGGGAAAAACTGCCAATTCTGCAACGTGCTGGCGCAATGTGTCGATTTGTGCGTCGGTGACATCGCGCGATCGTACAGTGCCGAGAATTACCTCATGCCGCTGGCTCAAGTATTGTAATAAATTAAACGTCCTTACCTGAGTTCCTCCGCGGCTTGGCGGATAGGGAAAAGTCGAGGAAAGCATCAAAATCTTCATGGGATGTGGGATAAACTGAGATGTTGCACCATTCTCAATTACTTGTTTAGGAACAGGCTTTTCGGCCTGTTCCACAAGAAAATTCACTCTTTGTGGAACAGGCCGGAAAGCCTGTTAAGCGAGAATAGTGCAAGATGTGAGGTTAACCGGATTTGAGATGAGGGCGATCGCGCGCCCCCAGGGTCGTAAAATTAATTTTTAGGGCCGATTCTCTCTTTGTACAAGCCGACAATCCGATCGATAACTTCAGCAACAGTCAGATTGTCTGTTTGAATTTCCACAGCATCCGCTGCTTTACGCAAAGGTGCAACCGCGCGGGTGCTGTCCTTTTCGTCCCGTAGGGCGATGTCTTGTTCCAATTGGGCCAAGCTAATATTAGCCCGATCACTATCTTTAAGTTCTAACAGCCGCCTGCGCGATCGCTCTTGTACCGAAGCCGTCAAAAAAATCTTCAGTTCCGCATCGGGAAACACGTTAGTGCCGATATCGCGGCCTTCTGCTATAATTCCGCCTTTTGTGCCGCAGCGCCGCTGTTCCTCCACCAGAAACTGCCGCACGGCGGGAAGTGCTGCCATTTCCGAGACGCGGGATGTCACTTCCAAACTGCGAATTGCCTCGGTTACGTCTTCGCCGTTAATCTTCAACATCTTTGATGCGGGATCGAGGTTGTATTCCAAATAACTGGAACTGATTAATTCGGCGATCGCGCATTCGTCGGAAATCGGCGTATCTGTTTTCAATGCCAGCCAAGTCAGCGCCCGATACATCGCACCGGTATCCAGATAAAACAAGTTCAAAGCTGTTGCTGCAAGGCGAGTGACGGTAGATTTTCCTGCTCCCGCCGGGCCGTCGATCGCCACAATTGGCCGGCGATTCCTCAGAATTATATTGTCAATCAAGCGAGTAGAGCCAACTCTGGCGGCCACGGCTAAAAGTCCCGCTGTTTCCACAACCTGCAACGGCGTCAAAGTGTCGGGCTCGACGATTTCGGCGTATTCGAGCTTGACTGCGGGTTCTTCTGCGACTGCTGCGTGGGCGACAGCGAGTGCGGCTGCTGCGGTGCGGTCGCCTGAAGAAAAAGTTTTCGAGGCTTGTTGCAGCGCGCGGTAGAGTACGGAGGCTTGCTGTTTTTGCTCTACTGTTAAATACTGATTGCGAGAACTCATTGCCAGTCCCGACTCTTCGCGGACGATCGGACAAGCGACAATCTCTACAGGCAAGTTAAAATCCAAGACCAGCTTCCGAATAATTGCTAGCTGCTGGGCGTCTTTTTGACCGAAATAAGCTTTTGTCGGCTGCACCAAACTCAAAAGTTTAGTAACAATTGCCGCGACGCCCTGAAAATGACCGGGCCTTGCTTTGCCGCACAAAACCGATGTCATCGCCGGTGGCGGCACTACTTGAGTTAAGGATGAAAGGTGAATCTCTATCTGTTTTTGGGCGGTTTGCTCTGTTTCTGTGCCGACTGCTTGATGGCCGAACATTTCTGTTGCTGAGGGAGCAAATATGGCATCAACCCCAGCTTGTTGGCACAACAGCCGGTCTTGCTCGATATTCCGAGGATAATCTTGAAAATCTTCTGTCGGCCCAAATTGCAGCGGGTTGACAAAAATGCTGACCAGGGCGATCGCATTTTCTTGCCTTGCCCGCTGGATCAAGCTCAGATGCCCTGCGTGCAAAGCTCCCATCGTCGGCACCAAACCGACTGTCAAATGAGGTGCAGCAGACTTTTGTAAATTTAAGTAGCAGCGAAGTGCTGCAATGGTAGTAAACAGGCGCACCGGTAGAATCTCCTGAAGGCATTCGGCAGAAGGCAGAATTTGTTTGTCAGAATTTGTTGGATCTGAGATGCTGCACTATCCTCAAGAACAGGCTTTCGGGCTTCTTCCACAAAGAATGGTGCAAGATGTCAGTTTTATCTCACATCTTGCACTATTCTCAATTACTTGTTTAGGAACAGGCTCTGGGGCCTGTTCCACAAGAAAACTCATTCTTTGTGGAACGGGCCCCAGAGCCCGTTGTTGACAATGGTGCAAGATGTCAGTTTTATTCTACTTTCTGCCGATACTTTTTTGCTAACAAATGCTAACAAATACATAAGTTGAGAGCTGATCTCAACTAAGGCGTATCAACCGATGCCCGTAGAATTTTCTACAAGCACTTATATTCTTGCCTTCAGCTTGGTTATCGCTTACAGCTATTAGCCAATCTGATTATTTGCTTTGATAATGTAGAGGCAACTTATTTATATAGCGGTTGCGTACTACCAAGGTTTTTCACCTACATCTGAGTGGCTAAATTCATTCTATCTGAGATAAAGACAAGAAGGCAAATTTAAGTGATTGTTAGCAAATTTCAGAAAAAGTCTTACTGTTAATCAACCTTCAGCGTCCACCAGTTGTTTGCTGCTGCGGTTCGATCACTTGGATTTCCACTCTGGCAACGCCACTGCCGATCATTCCCAGTACGCTGGCGGCGCCGGCGGACAAGTCAATGAGCCGATCGCCCACATAGGGGCCGCGGTCGTTAATGCGGACGACTACGGTGCGGCCGTTGTCGAGATTTCTCACCATGACTCTCGTTCCAAAAGGCAAATTGGGGTGGGCTGCGGTCAAATCATTTTGGTTGAAACGCTCGCCGCTGGCGCTGAGGTTGCCGTCAAATCCCGGGCCGTACCAGGAAGCCCAGCCGCTGAGGCGCACTTGAATTGGGCCCATAGACAGCACAGCGGGTTCTGGTTGGGGTTTGCCTGCGACTTCTTCCAGGGGTGGGGCGTTGCCCAGAAGCCGGCGGAGGCGATTGGTTGCTTGCAGGGCGTCTCGGCTAAAGTCCCTGGTGGTGTCGGGGAGGATGGTTTCGGCGTTGATTTTTACCAAGTCCTCGCCGTTTGCCTGGATAATGTAGCGATCGCCTTTTTCCCACTTAACGGTAATGCTGTTGGGATCGATGTTGTTGCGGGCTAGCTGATTGAGTCTTGCTGCTAAGGTTGATGCCCGCCAAACTGGATCAGGTTCTTGGTTGCTGGATTTGCTGGCAATGTTTCCGACTTTGGGATTTTCTCTGGCGCCCGCTACTTTTGACGGACTGCTAGCACCGGCTTGGCTGTTGCCAGTTTCTCCCAAAGGCGTTTTTGTTTCCGGATTCGCGTTCAGAAAGGTGATGACTGGAATGTTTCGCACGTAGACTGTCGCTGCTTGTCGCCCGCCTAAGTTGTGGGGCTGAATTTTGGCGATCGAGTCTCGGGCAATTTCAGCTCTTGCTTGATACTGATACTGTCCGACTTTTTGCGCTTCGACCCGAGTAGCGTTTAACTGCCGGGACGGTTGGGTGGCAATTACTTGCTCGGACTGAGAGTTTCGGTTGTCGGCACCTGTTGCTTGTGCGTGACAAGAGGATGCCGTTCCTACCATAGGAACTAACAGGACAGCGAGTAGACCACCAACAAATTTTTCCTTCATACGTCCATTTTTGTGAATAGCCATTGCCAACCGAGATTGGAGGATTGGCCATTTGGCGGCGGGCCTCAAGGATTTCTCTCTTGCCCTTCGCCATTCCCCCGTGAGTCAAAGCAAAGTATCCGGGTGCGTTTTTGCTTTAATGCTTCCGCCCCAAAAAAAATTGGCGGAAAATTCCCTGACACTTGACAACTCATACTCGATCCGCAATTTGTGTTTTGTTCACGAACTGCAACAGACTACCACAAACTTTTGCGGTTGGGGATCGCTGCGATCGCGATTTTCACCAAATCCTCATCAAATTTTCTCAAAACCCTCTATCATAAAACCCTTTAGTTCCAGTGCTTACAGCCATTTCAGCCATTACGGAAAAATTTACAAAAATTTACAAAACTTTAGTGTATTTTGTGGGCTACGGAATGGCTAGTCTTAAAAAAGCTGTTTGTCAACTGTTATGGGAATAAACTAAAAATTAGAAGAAATCGATTTGGCGGACTTATGGATTATCGAGAAGCAGGTGTGGATGTTGAGGCGGGCAGAGCTTTTGTCTCGCGCATCGGGAGTATGGTCAAGAGCACGCACAGATCGGGAGTTTTGGGCGGATTCGGCGGGTTTAGCGGGTTTTTCAGCGTCCCGGAGGGTTTAAAAGAGCCGGTGATGGTTTCGGGTACTGACGGTGTTGGGACTAAGTTGAAATTGGCCCACAATCTCGATCGGCACGACACGGTAGGTATCGACTTGGTGGCGATGTGCGTCAACGACGTGCTGACATCCGGGGCCGAACCCCTCTTTTTTCTCGATTATTTAGCGACGGGAAAGTTAAATCCCGAACAATTAGCTGCGGTGGTGGCCGGGATTGCTGACGGTTGCAAGCAAGCGGGCTGTGCTTTACTCGGAGGGGAAACGGCAGAAATGCCCGGTTTTTACCAAGCGGGTGAGTACGATTTGGCGGGGTTTTGCGTGGGTATTGTCGAAAAGAGCAAATTGTTGGACGGTTCGCGGGTGCAGGTGGGAGATGTGGCTGTGGGGCTGGCAAGTTCGGGCGTGCACAGCAACGGTTTTAGTTTGGTGAGAAAAATTGCGGGCGATCGGGGTTTTGCCTGGGATTCCCAACCCGAAAAGTTAGGTGGCAAAACTTTAGGAGAAGTGCTGCTAACTCCGACTAAAATTTATGTTAAACCAGTCCTCGAAGCAATTAAGAGTGGTCTAGAAATTCACGGCATGGCTCACATTACGGGCGGCGGTTTGCCGGAAAATTTGCCCCGGTGTTTGGGCGCAAATCAATCCGTGAAAATTGACAGCAATAGCTGGCCAAATTTGCCAATTTTCCAGTGGATTGCTGAAGCGGGCGAAGTTGCCACAGCAGATATGTTCAATACTTTTAATATGGGGATTGGCTTTGTGCTGTTGCTTGATGCCAGGGAAGTAGAACAGGCTGTTAAATGGTTTGAGTCTCAGGGAATTGGTGCGTTCGCGATCGGGGAAGTGATTGAGGGGAAAGGAGAATTGATCATGGGTAATTAGTAGGAAGCAATCGCAGGGGGTGAAGATTGCTTCGCTTTGCTTTGTGCAATAACAGACAATCTCAATCTGCCTTCATCTGTGTAGATCTGCGGTTAAATTTATACTTTTGAAAGTAACCGCAGAGGACGCAGAGGAGACAGAGGAAGAAAGAGAAAAAGGAATTCACAACAGATGACTCGTTGCTACAATTTTAACTAAAATAAAAATAAACTATTGTGCTTTTAAATACGGTATAATTCTCAATTAATTCCGTGAATTAATGGAAAGATTTCCGCCGAATGTTTAAATTAATTGAAGAGCTATACTATTTATTACATCGACTCTGAAATGAAGGATGGTTAATTGTTGAAAGGAGAAAACATCAAAAACCAAGGTAATGTTTGTATCACAGTTTAAATAAAAAACACCTTATTAGGCTTGTACGTGACTCAAAATTTCCAAAAACTCCTGCACAACTAGATCCGGTTGTTCGCTGCATCGGGTAGCATCGTAATGTTTGACAAGACTGATGCCAGAATCTATGAAAAGCTGGCACATTTCATCTTCTGTTGCGTTTGGATGGGATGATCCACTGTCAATTTTCAGTATCCCTAGCTTGTTTTGGTGGAAGATCAGAAAGTCAGCTTCTTGGTTTTGTCTGCCGGCGGGTGTTGTCAGTCGCAGTTGGGAGTTGGGGATGAAGAGAGTGGAAGTGCGATCGAGTATTTCGGCAATTTTCACTTGTGCGTCGGAGTGAAAGCGAAAACCATTCCAGTTAATTTCGTTTTCTGACTCAGATAATTCAGTTGCACTATCAGCATTTATTGTTTTATCTAAATCGGTTTGAACATAATCAGCTTCATTTAAATTTGCGAATAATCTAGCACCGCTTAAGTTTGCTCCACTGAGATTAGCACCGCTGAGGTTAACTTCTATTGTCAGATTTCGCTGTAAATTCACTTGAGTTCGCCGTAAGTATCGCTTTAAGACTGATTTGAGATTGTCTTTTTTGACTTTTTCTTCTAGTGCTTTTGAAAGTAGTTTCCATAGTTTAGCGCCAGCATCTTTGATATAATCATATTCATATTCAGTGCTGGCTGCAATTTCTTTATAAGACCGCCCTTCCCAGGATTGACGAAACACTATCTCTTGAACTTTGTTGAGGCGATCGTAGTTGAGGGCTGTTTCTGCGATCGCGATGGCTTCGTCAACGGTCATATGTTAAACTCCCCTCACACCTAAAACTCTCACACTATACCAGATTCTAGCGCCACAGTCCAGCCACTTGGTCTCTAGACTTGGATTGTTACTTTTATACTACTTTTCCAATACTTTTATATTACTTTTTTGACTCTTAAGACAGATGTGGATTTGATAATATGGAATGTAATCAACAGAAACAGTGTTTGTGTTGGAGTCTCATAGAATATCCCAGCCTCGATCAAATATTGCTGATAATTAATTAATAGGAAGCTTCATGTTAAGTAAAAAACTGCTAACATTCAGTTTAATTACCTTATCTTACATTGGTAGTGTAGGAGTATTGTCTACTTTAACTACTGGCTGTGACTTGATAAAACAAGATAAATCCCTGTCTGCAAGTAAAGCAGAAAAAATGGTTAATAAGTGGAAACAATCTGATGGGACAATTAAGGTAGTAGGAGTTCGGGAAAATCAAGATAATACTGCTGTAGCTACATTACAGGTATCAGATTTAAGGATAAAAACGGAACAAAGACAAGTCAACTACTCGGGCGCAGGAGAAGCTACATTTTCTCGTTATACAGATGGAAGTTGGGCGTTAACAGGATTAGTATTCAGTAATGGAGGTTTAGAAAATATATTCAATACCTTCACTGTCAGCAACTTAAATATAAAAGATGATTAGGTGGAACTCGGCAAAAATCAACGCTACTAGCTTGATGTCGTTCTCAACAACATCAGGCTAGTTATTAGAAAGCAATGTGACTGAACAACAATTCTTAGTAGAAGAGGAAAATATTAATGTCATCTGGTAGTAGCGGCGGTAGCGGCGGCGGCGGTGGGCTAAATTGGAAAGAGGTTGTCGCTATTCTAGGGGTAATTACTGGTATTTTAGTATTTATTTTTGGAGATAAATTTCTGTGTAATTTGAAAGGCGTAAACGTTGGCTTTTTGAGATGTGATAATCCATCAGAGCCTAAAGCGGCGACTGAAACCCCAGCGTTACCCCCCAAATTTCCCCCTTCATCTGAGCCTGTTAAACAAGATCCTATTCCTTTTTCATCACCGACATCCACTCCTTCTCCTGCACCGCCAACTCCAGCGCCAGTTTCGCCATCCCCAACGAAAACACCTGATATTGAGCAAAAACCTGTCGTAGAACCCAAGAAATCCAGCGATCCTAATATTGGTATTTTAAAAGAAAGTCGCATTTTTAGCGATCGGATCACATCCAAAGACCAGGAAAGAACTTACTTTTTCACCATAAAAGATAAGCCAAGCAATGTCAGTCTTTACTTGGATAACGTGAGTAACCAAGTTGGAATGTGGCTCTATGTTGACACAAATGGTAATAAAATTATAGATTATGGAGAACAGATAGGTGATGCTTTGGCTGATAGCAATTCTCCTGGAACAATTAGTAGAACTTTAGGGCCGGATAGCTATATTGCTAATGTTAAATTTAAAGGTGGCAATAGTGACTATAACCTTCAAATTGTTAGCAATACAAATGATGCAATTAATGTTAAGTCTTTGCAAGACAGTAAGACTTTTAGTGACACTGGTTCTTTAAATCGCCAAAATCGCCAAAAATATTACTTGTTTAATTTGAAGAGTACCAGTAATGTCAACATAATCTTAGATCAAGTAACTAACCAAGTTGGAATGTGGCTCTATGTTGATACAAATGGTAATGGAGTTATAGATTATGGAGAACAGAGAGGTGATACTTTGGCTGATAGCAATTCGGCCGGAACAATTAAAAGAAACTTAGGTGCTGACAACTATATTGTTGTGGTTAAAGAAAAAGGAGGGAACACAAACTATACTGTGACTATGACTTCTCAATAATTAATTAATAGGTAGCTTCCTATCTTTATATACACTCAACTCAAAGAAATCATTATGACTCCCCCTCAAAGAGACTCTAACCTTACACCTTGGAAATGGGCATTAATTGGTGCTGGCTCGACATTAGTGTTAGCCTTAGCTGGCTTTGGATTATATAATTTACTGAATCCTAAAAATTCTTCAACTTCAACGTCAACTTCAACGTCAACTTCTGTAGCTACTGCAACTCCTGAAAATTCTGTTGCTAAACAATTGATAGGTCAATGGCAAGAGCAAATTTCTGGTGAATATTCTTTAAAATTAATTTTTACGCCGGAAGGAAAGTTATTTATTTTGCAGACACCTATTTTAGCTTCAGGAATGGAGTACCAGACTAATGTAAATCCTCAACCGAAACATCTGGATTTATTAGCGGGAGGACAAATTTTTGCAAAGACAATTTTTGATTTAACGGCTGATGGTCAATTGCGCTTACAATTAGATAATTTAGATTCCCAGCCCCGACCCACTTCTTTTAGTGACAATGCAAAGCTTTTTCAGAAAATCTCTGAGCAAACGACATTGCCTGCTAATGTTAGAGTCTTTAATGTGCAAGATCAACAGAAATTGGCTAGACAGTCAGAAGCGAAACAGTATGTTAGTTCAATGAGCAAAGGACAACAAGCTGTTTACGCTGAAAAAGGACGTTTCGCATCTACCCAAGAAGAATTGGGAGTAGGTATAAAATCAGAAACAGAAAATTACTCATATAGTATTGTTTTGAGTAATGATAATCGTTGGGTGCAAGCGCTCGGCTTAGCCAAGAGAGAGGGATTAAAGAACTATACAGGTATAGTTTTTTTAACTAAAAACTCTGATGGTCAATATACATCTACACAATCTAGACTTTGCGAAAGCAATCAACCATCACAAGAGCTTCCTGGAACACCAACAGCTACTAATTCTCCCGACATACAATGTCCTTCTGGTTATTCAGACGTGCTGCGGTGAAACTTGCTTCAAAATCAATAGCATATCCGCAATTGACTTAGTATCAACAGGCATTACGCACTCCGATCGAAGAAACCGGGTTTTTACCAAATCTGCGGGCTGTCACGAAGTATTTTCGTAAAAAACCCGGTTTCTGGGCTCCGGCGCGTCCAAGACTAATCACAAATAAAGTCATAGCGCCCTTCTTTCCGCCTCACTTTTTCGCAGCATCCTATGACGGCGTTTGAACAGCTTTTTGAAGTGCGATCGCCTTTACCTTCCGGCCAAACTCTCCCAAATCCGCTGGCAGTTCCAAGACTTCCCCTCGGTATTTCCCCAAAACCAACTCAGTCACCTTAAAAACAATATGCTGATTAAACTTAAAAGTGTCCCAAAACTTATCCTCATGTTTAATAATCTGAATTTTATGACCGCCAATAAGGTCAAACTCCCTGATAAATCTAAACGATTTTTTCTCTTCCCCAATCGATAGTAAAACGTCGAGTGAGTCAGCTTCCTTTCCTGATTCAACAGCCAAAATTGTTACGTTCATCATCCCGCCCGGTAAACTGCAAACAGAGTCCAGTAATTCAGAAACTCCTCTATATCCATTTTATATTTCGTGCCAGCCCAAGGGTCGCGAATTAATATCTTTTCTTCATCATCAAACCCATCAACAATTATCATGTGACCGATGGTTTTCTCAGATTCCCACAGCATTGCTGCCCATGACCCTGTAGTATTGAGAACCTCAATGAGTTGAATGTCAGATGCCCCGGGAATACTAAGAGAATTTCCTACCCACCGATCGGAAGACGTGGAATTGAGTGCATTAAGTACGCTAGCCAAAACTTGCGGACTTACGGGTACTCCACTTTCCGAAGCGATCGCATACCGATCGATATCATTTACCCCCCGATTCCTAAGCAACATTTCACCGCAAGCAGGCCCGCAAGATAAATTGTCTTGTTGCTGCACAACATTGGCGTCAACTATCTCATCAATAACCCGCCAATTCCCGCCAGCCCCCGAAAGTTCCTGCATTTAACCCGATCGATACACATACATATAATAGCTGATTCTCCCCAAAATCCGATCGCTCACTCCTCCGACTCAGATTCAAAATCCACACGATCGTAAATATCACCCAACAGCATCTCAAACTCCATACAACTCAATTTTAACACCGCATCAGCACCATCATACTCAGACAAAACCCACTTATTATCATCCGTCTTAACAAACTGTTCGACGTGCATCTCGTATTGATCGATCAAAACATACTCTCGAAAAGTAGGAATCATGCGAAAAAGTTTAAACTTGCCACCTCTGTCATAATCCGCCGTCGATTCCGATAAAACCTCAGCCACCATCACCGCATTAGTAATCGTATCTTTCCTACCCTCCGCAAACTCCAACTTCCCGGCCACTAACATCACATCAGGATAAGTACAAACTTGCTTCTGCGGTATCCACAAACGCAAACCTAAAGCAAATAAATGATAATCTCTCTGTTTTTTCAAAGCGAAGTTCAAAGGAGCAATCAAATTACCTACTATCAGGTTGTGATTGGCGGAATCAAGCGCCATTGGTAATATTTGACCGCTATGATATTCACTTTTATACTCTGCTCCCTCTTCTAATTCAAAATACTCGAATGGAGAGTAATAAGGCTGTGCTTTCTCGATTGCTTCGCGTATTTCTGTTAAGGCCGTCATAGTAAATCCTCGGACGATCGTACTTACAATTATATAGTCCTGGACGCGCTACGACCAAAGAAACCGGGTTTTTTACGAAATACTTCGTTGTAGGACGCAGATTGGGAAAAAACCCGGTTTCTGGGCATCATGCCTAAGTTTAATCCAAACTACAGCTCACAAATCCTCATCTTGTGTTTCCATTACCTCTCCTTCAAACTCAAAACCCCGCTCCATACCATCAAAATACTTGTCAAAATTAGGCTTGATCCACAGTGCAGCTTCCCCGTGTCCCAACTCCACAGCTTTATCAATTACCTCCTTCCAATCCCTCAAAGAAAATCCCGTCGCTTCCATCGTCTTGAAACAATCCCAAACAAACTTTGGCACCGATACCGGTGACACCGCATACCTCAACAATTCCTCTGCACCTTCGGGCGAAATAATCACATTATTCTCAACCCAAATCATACCCACATCTTCTTCTCTTTCCCCTTGCCAATTCACTTCGCCTCTCAAAACATAACCCCAAGGTTCAATAAAATTGTTGATAATATACTGCAACCATTCGACATAATCATAAAACTTTTCCATGCCATTCCACTGAATCCCACCGCCGTCAGCAGTCGGAATCCACTGAAACCACAATCCGGGCTGAGTCTTAGGCGGGCGGTTGTAATTAACAACAGAAACTTCGGAATCTTCATCCCATTTTTCATTCACAAAATAGCAGCCTTCTTCGCCCAAAGGCAAACCAACTGCTTCTCTCGCTGGATCGGGAATACTTTGCAAAATCGCCGGATTTCGCTTCATTCGTCTAGTTCGAGAAAACTCCAATAAGTAAATAGCTTCGCTGTCTAATAACCGTTTATTTAAATGAAATATTCCGTCAAATGTTGTAGTGTATCCCATGATTTCGACCTATTTATAAATGTATGGTGTCGAAGTCCAACTCAGAAGAAAGTTTATTATTTGTGGAACGGGCTTCTAGCCCGTTGCTGACATTGGTGCAAAATGTGATTTTCATATATTTCACTATTCTGAAGAACGGGCAAGATGCCCGTTCCACAAGAATATTGAGTTTTTGGGGAACGCCTTCCAACCCTACTTACTCTTGTCCAAAGTCCGCGACTCCAACCAAATAGGAATTGCAATCCAAGCAACTGCTAACAGCAAAGCAAATACCGCAAATTGAGCAGCCCAAGCTACCAATTTCTCTAAAGACACAACTTGTCCCAAGAAGTAGGATAAACTTACCATTACAGATGCCCAGCTTGCAGCACCCAGAACATTGAACAGCGAAAATTTCCAAAAAGGCATTTCTGCAATACCTGCTAGGGGGCTAGCAAAAATTCGCAGCAATGCGATGAAACGACCCAAAAATACGGCTTTAGCTGCATTTTTGCTAAACTGTTCTTTTAAGTCAAACAGTTGTTCTTCTCGAAAGCGGAAAAATTGTCCCAGCTTCAGCAGCAGCGGCCAGCCGCCGTACCTGCCGATCGCATAACCAAAATTTCCCCCCAATGTAGCACCAGCGATCGCACTGCCGAGCACAAACCAGTAATTCAGTTCCCCGCTGCCAGCTAAAAACCCGCCAGCAATCGTAATAGTCTCGCCTGGAAGAGGAACTCCCAGATTTTCCAGCAAAATTCCCAGAAATACTGCCCAGTAGCCGTAATCGCGCGCAAACTGCTGAATAGTCTCTAACGATAAAAACTCAAAAGACATTCGATACTGCCTTCGTAAACTTTTGCAAAGCTCAATACATTTATATATTGGCTCGATTCAGCCAATAGTGCAATCTTTCGCTGTGATGAAAAACACACTGTTGTCGCGATCGCTGGCCCAACTAAAAATTAGCCTTTCAGGCATACTAGAGGAATAGAGAATTGTTGCGGTTGCGTTCCGCGCGATCGCTAGCCAGTTTCCTACTAAATTTATCACAACGGCGATCGCCACCGATTCCCACAAGGGCGATGGCCCATCCTAAAACATACGCGGAAATCCCCTGAGTCTCCTAAGAGAGTCAGCAACTAAACTAACTTATTCATACTTTACGAGCGTAGGATAACTGCTATGGAATCTCCCAACTTCAACCCACCCATCGTCCTTCAACCTCACAACTGCCTCGACTCCCAAGCCGGCAGCCTCCTCCAGCAACAGCTAGCCGAGATTGTGCCCGATCGCCACAAACTCTGGGTAATAGACATGGCCGCCGTAGATTTCATCGACAGTTCCGGGCTCTGTGCCTTAGTCGGCGGACTCAACGCCGCCCGCCACCGGGGATGCCGCCTCGTCATCTGCAACCTCTCAGTTACAGTCAAGCTAATATTTGAAATTACTCAACTCGACCAACTCTTTGAAATCTTCGACAGTTTCGAGCAAGTTATCTCCACTGAAACTCCGGCTTTAGTGGCTTGATTAAAATTAGCTGCCCAGTTCAAAACTCAAGTTTCCCAGAGACTTCAAGCAACCGCAGAGCTAATTTCTATATCATAAATAGGTTGATTTGTCAAGCAATACCAATGACAAACAAATAAATCCGGCACTTGAACGCCGACAGAAGCGATCGCAGGTGCAGCCGGAAAAGGCCAAAGTCGATCGAAACAAATCCTTTCCCCTACGAACCCGAACTGCATCAAATAAGTCGCTGGCGGCGCATTTAAAAGATTCAGCAAGCGGTAAGCCAACTCATACAACTGCTGTCGCCAAACATCCGACAAATGCACCGGTTGAGAGTAACTAAACTCGCCAGACTGCTTAGAAGGTTCCCCACCAATCACCTCAGCATACAGTGGGCCCTTTGCCGTCAACACCACAGGCAGCCAAAAATTGCCACCGCCGACGGGAAAAAGCAACTCCTGGGACACTCGATCGCGCGCTGCCGAAACATTGCTACAAAATCGAAACACCTCTTGAGCCGGAAAAACCAGATTTTCTGGCACATCCAGCGTCAAAGGACAAAAGATCGCCCCACCCGGAGCGATCGCGCCAGAATCGAGTTCAGAAACCCCACAGATATTGACTTCAGTTAAAGGATCAGATTGAGCGATCGCCGCGGAGAGACTTGCGGCCGGATCTTTCTCACCACCCGCCACAATCAAAACCTTAGACATTGCCAAAGCTCGGCATTTGAATTCCCCGATCGTCCGTTTCATCGACGCTCGGCAGATCCAGGCCCTTAGCCTTGCGGCTCCGCACCGCGAGACGGTAAGTTACGCTTTGCAACTCAGTGTGCAACTGGCGGTTTTCCTTTTGCAATTGCTCCAACTTTTCCTTAATCGGATCGAGCCGCTCGGCAAACTTCTGGCGGTAAACCCCCGGCAATTCCTGAACCACCTGTTCTAGCATCCGAGAGCGATCCGTCAATTCTTGCACCGACTGCCGCAGTTGGTAAACCTCAGCATCCCGTTCGGCGATTTGTTCCTGATAAAAACTCACCTGTTCTTCAACAGCTTGGAGTTGTTCCCGCATTGCCTGCATTTGAGCTTGGTGGCGATCGGAAACTTCCGGCGCTGGCACAAAATTAGAATTGCCCTTCACCAGCCGGAAAAGTTCTTGAGACAACTGCTGCACCAATTGGTCGCGCATTTGCAGCTCTTCGGTGAGACGAGATACCTCTGATTGCAATTCTTTGGAGCTTACAAGTTTAGTTTGATTCACGATGACTCTCAGCTTTTGTTATATAATGTGTTTCTCTTTAAAAATATCTTTCCCTTACCGCAGAGGCAAGAGGCACTTCAAAAGTTTTGAACCCCTTCAGCTAAATTGAGCCAGCGGCCCAATGTCAAGGGTAAAGCTCAGTCTAACTCAAATCAGGCATCCACGTCATCACCTTAGTTTCTTGCCATATACACAGGTAAAATCCTAGGTTTTTTGTCAATAAACCAGGTTTCTTAGATTTTTCTCAGAATAGTGCAAGATATCATGTGTAACCGATCGCAGCACAAAGCACTTTGCCAGCTTCGTCCAATGTGCTGCCAAAACAGATAATTCCGTCCTCGTGACCGGCCATCGCCAGAATTTTGCGATCGGCCAAATTCTCCTCCTCAAAAAGTCTAAACATTTCTAAGGCCATCTGGGGAGTGCCGTAAGGTATTTCTTTTCTAGTAGTAGGAATCTTAAACAGCAGTTGCTTCCATAGCTTAGGATTGTGGACGTGAATTATCCCGCTCACATCCTCTCTCTCAAGGTACAGGGCCGCGTGAGTCAGGGACTCCGACGAAGCTTGTACGGGGCCCCGGCAGCCGAGGAAATTTTGTTCTAAGTTAAATTCGGTAACAGTACAGTAGAATTCTGGTCCCAGAGTCTTCAAGTGTGCAGTCTGGGTTCCCGAAATCACGAATTGGCCAGAATTGCCGAGTCTGACGCTGACGTTGCCAAACCCTATGCCATTTTCGTATACGCCAATTAATCCCCAAGAGTGGAGCCGATCGCGCCAGTCCATCAAATCTGCTATGTTGGTGGCCGCTACAGGGCCTGCCTCTTCCCAATCACAGCGGTACTTAACGACTCCTTCATCCATTTTTTTGTCCTATCAGACAGGACTCTGACACGAAAGACATTGCCTAAGCTGAGACTTAATCATCGAAGTTGTCAAGAAGTTGTCAAACAGCTTTTTTTGCCTGCGGCCTTATGTCTCGGTGCATAAGTGCCTTAACTAATCTACATTCCAGTGTCGCCGTAATTAGCTACCGACATTAGCAAAAAGTAAGCTAGGAAAGAAGAACCAATTATTCCCAAAATCATGATTTAGCCTCTAGGTGATTACAAAAGTTCAATATGAAGATGTACGCTTTCCGTCGGGGAGTTTAATTCCAGGCTTTTGCCCGATCAAGTTTCTGATGTGAAACTACATAACATCCCTAAATCGCTTATTGTTCTATACTACAGCATTTATACTGAGTTTATCTCTACCTTAATAAATATTTAAGGATAAAGTACCCATTAATCCGGTAACTTCGGTAAAAAGCAACCGTACATTTACTGATTTTTTATCATTATACATATAATGAAGCAAAAAGCAAGCGGAACACAAAAAATATTTTTTAGCCTGTCTGGGACGAACTGGCACAATCTTCGGGTGCTCTAGGTTAGTCAACACCTCTATCGATCGAGGAATTTTTAGCTCCTGGGCATCCTACAAGCTAAGAAACCGGGTTGAGGGCAGGGCTGTTTCATTCTCTTGTAGGGGCAGCAAAGAGTGGCTGCCCCAATCTCTGAAACACGAGCGCAAATCGTGGATGGGGAGGGTAGGCAAAGAAAGGCACGACAAGAGTCAAAATCATCGTTTTCCGTAGGGGCAATCCGACCCCTACTCCCCGTGGTTGCCCCGAAACTGCTGGCCTGGGGTTGAGCGTAATATCATGTCGGGTAAAATCACCGCAACGCCAGCTCGCGTTGGCGGGTTCACCAAAATCTGTAGTGTAGTATAAGTTATAGATCCCGTAAAGCCGCGCCCACCTAGAGGGGGATAGTCGATCGACCGAACCTGATATAAGTCCTATTAACTGAGATGTTGCACCATTCTCAATTAGTCTTTTATGAACAGGCTTTTCGGCCTGTTCCACAACATATAAATTTTCTTGTGGAACAGGCCGAAAAGCCTGTTGCTGACAATGGTGCAAGATATCAGATTAAGAAAAAAACAAGCCGATCGAGCTGTCAGGGCCCGATCGGCTAAATTTTTCTGTAAAGCGCGATCGCCCCAGCCCTTTAAATGTGGAAGTGATACAAAATGCTGCCGTCGTCTTTAATTTCGCAATTGGCATTAAAAACTTCAGCTTGTTGGTTCAAAAAACGCTGAGCCACATCCGGCGACAGCCGCGTTTCCATCGCAAACCGCACCAGAGTTATTTCGCCCCGGCCTTCTTTGATCAGTCGGTACAAAGCACTTTGGAGCCTTTCGCTCTCTTCTCGCTGAAAAGCTGCTTTGTACCTCCAATCCGCCACCGAAGGAATCAAACCGCGGCTGACCAAAATTGCCAACAGCAAGCCAATTCCCAAAATCAGAGGCACTGTCGGATCGCTCGTAGGCGTCGCCACAATTTGCGGCACTGTAGCGGCGGCCAAACTGCTAACCATTTCTTTTTCCGACGCTTGCGTATCCGCCATTGCAAGCTGAGTTTTGTTGTAAAAGTCTTGCTGAAGCTTCATTTGCTGCAACAGGCGAGCGCGCTCTCTTTCGTATTGGTCGAGTTTTTGCTGAGCTTGTTTCAGGTCTTGAGTGACTTGTGCCAAGCGTTGGTTGAGGGACTGATTGACTGATTGCCACCGATATCTGTTAATCAGGCGGCTTTTTTCAACCATGCCCTTCATCAACATATCCGCCGTTTGGATTGCTTGCTCCTGATCGAGCGAGCGATACCCAACCACAATTTCTAGGGGTTGTTCCGGCTTAGAAATTTTGACACTAGCATTTTGTCGAACTTGCTGGGGCGACAGCTTAACTGCATCTGCCACTGCTTTGACAACATTATCTGCTAGGAGAACCTCCGGGGTGAGTTGCTCTCCCTGCTTGAGAATTGTCGTGCCCGTGGTCGAAAATTTGACTGGCGGATTATTAGAAGTGAGAGTGCCTTGAGCCATGAATCCGGGGGGCGGGGCGAGGCGGTAGGCCAGGGCGCCTGAAATACCCATAATTACAGCAAAACTGCCTAGGGCAATCCATCTGTATTGATTTGCTGAAGATCTAAAACGTAAATTTCCCATTTTGATAGTCAAGTCATAACATTCGCTTGCCGCAGCTACTGCCAAACGCCAGAGCGATCGTTTGTTTCTGGTTAGTCAAATTGACTGCTGAAAATTTTCTCAGTTTGTACCTAAAAGCTATTAGCTTTTGAGATTTGTCAATATTCATGAGCCCAAAAAACCGATCGCGCTTTTATTTGATCCGAGCTATAACTTCAGTTTTTGTCCTTAATAATTAATCTGTAACAAGGCTTCTGGAAGTCTACTGGCCTCAGACTAGCACTCAGGCGTGCGAGATCCTCGCCTCCCCGTGTTTGTTGACATTCAAAACTGTCTCCTTTTCACCCTTGGCAATCCTCCAATTATCTTACGTCTTGGCGTCTTGCGGACGCGGTTGAAGAATAAAAAAAACCTTAAATACTGTGCCTAAAAACTTAACAAGCAAGAATTATACCATGCAGTTAAGAGTTTGCTGCATATTAAAAAAAATTGTGGATCGGGGCGCGAGACCTGATCCACATATTCACATAACAATTATGGTTTGATCGGTTGATGGTTCGATCGATCTCACAAGGGCGAATGTTCAGAAGCCGATCGGCAAAATAAGACCCTCGCGGGCCATGACAGCCTTCGGAAAAGCGATTTGCACGTCTTCGGCGATGCGATCGAGAAAATCGTCAGTATGAGCCGGATCATGGTGAAAAATCACCACTCGTTTCACCCGGGCCTCCTTAGCCATTCTCACCGCTTCCTGCCAAGTCGAGTGTCCCCAACCCACCTTCGGAGACTTGGGGTTGTGATATTCCTCGTCTGTGTACATCGCATCGTAAATCAGCACGTCAGCGTCGAGGGCTAAATTGTAGACATTCTCATCTAGTCGATCGGGAAAATGCTCAGTATCCGAACAATAAACAACAGATCGTCCCTGCCAACTGACCCGATATCCCATAGCAGTATTAGGGTGATTCAGAGAACCCGTCCTAATCTCAATATCGTCCAGCATCATCGTCTGGTTGTGATTGAGTTCGTAAAAATTCAAATCTGCCTGCAAACCCATCAGCGGCACCGGCGAATTCGAGTGGAGCACCCGTTCAACGAAGTGCCTTTTCATGCAATCTCCATCCGGCGGAGTCGCCCCGTAAATATCAAAGCTATTGCCCCGGATGAAAGCTGGGGCGAACAGCGGGAAACCTTGAATGTGATCCCAGTGATAGTGAGTAAAAAACATATAAGCTTGCACAGGCATTTCTTGCACCAACTGGTCTCCCAGCATCCGCAAGCCTGTTCCGCCGTCAAAAATCAAGCGTTTGCCAGCGACTCGCATTTCCAAACAAGAAGTATTGCCGCCGTAGCGAACAGTTTCCTGTCCGGGTGTCGGAACACTGCCCCGCACGCCCCAGAACTGTACGACAAAATCATCTATACCTTTTATTGATTCGGAGGGTTGAGGGCAATCAACGGGAGTTGCCGCTACAGAGGACAAGCTGATTTCCATTTTAAAATTCAGGCTTTAAGGTTCCACATTGTCCGTGATGGCGCAGCAGATGATCGCACAACACTAAAGCTACCATCGCTTCCACCATTGGCACAGCTCTTGGCAAAACACAAGGGTCATGCCGTCCCTTGGCAGCCAGCAGCGTTTCTTCGCCTTCTCGGGTAACGGTGCGCTGCTGCTGGCGAATTGTCGCAGTCGGCTTGAATGCCGCCCGCAAAATGATATTTTCGCCGTTAGCAATCCCACCCTGAATTCCACCAGAGCGATTCGTCACTGTACGAATTACACCCTTATCATCAGTATAGTATTCATCATTATGTTCGCTGCCTTTGAGCAGAGTCCCGGCAAACCCGGAACCTATTTCAAAGCCTTTGCTGGCGGGCAAGGACATGATGGCTTTGGCCAAGTCGGCTTCGAGTTTGTCGAATACGGGCATTCCCAGCCCTTTGGGTACATGGCGGGCGACGCATTCGACTACACCGCCGATCGAATCTCCGCTGTCGCGAACTTTTTCGATCAGTTCAATCATTCTTTCGGCACATTCGGCATCTGGACAGCGGACGATGTTGCTTTCTACTTGTTCTAAGGTAACAGTGTCCGGGTCGGCGACACATTCTAAGTCTTTGATGCGTTTGACGTAGCCGACTATTTCGACTCCTGCTGCTTGTTTGAGAATTTTTTTAGCGATCGCCCCTGCTGCTACTCTACCTATTGTCTCTCTCGCCGAACTGCGACCTCCACCTTGCCAGTTACGAATTCCGTACTTAGCATCGTAGGTAGCATCAGCGTGGGAGGGGCGGTAAGTTGTCGCCATTTCGCCGTAATCTTGGGGGCGAGTGTCTTGATTGCGGACTAAAATGGCGATCGGCGTTCCCAAAGTTTTGCCTTCAAACACCCCCGACAGAATTTCGCAGGTATCTGCTTCTTTGCGGGGCGTAGTAATTTTGCTTTGGCCAGGGCGACGGCGATCGAGTTCGGCTTGAATTTCCGATGCGTCGATCGACACCAGGGGCGGGCAACCGTCAATTACTACTCCCACACCGCCGCCGTGAGATTCCCCAAATGTCGATATCCGAAATAAATGCCCAAATGTGTTCCCCATGATGCTTTAGCCTGACACCTAATAATTTTTAGCTTAAATGGAATAGAGATTTACTGTATTTATGAAAAATATACCATTTGACGAGTAGGCGACAGGCGATCGCCCCACAGCATCACTCCCTTCCCAGTATAAAAATATCTCCGAGGGAGATGGGGAGAGGGAGATGGCGAGAGAGGGAGATAAAAAAATATTCCTTCTTCCTTCTTCCTTCTTCCTTCTTCCTTCTTCCTTCTTCTTCCTTCTTTAGTCTTCGTGTTCTTCAAAAGGATCTCTCAATTCCTTAGAAGGGGGACCGAAAGCGGTGTAGATCGAGAATCCGGTGATTGCCACCAGACACACGCCCAGTGAAATGCCGAGAACTGCTGCGGGTTCCATATTTTTGATCGATTATGAGTGCTCCACTCTATAATATTACAAAAAATAACAATCCGTCTGAAAGTCTCGTGATTTTAGGCGCTGTACGGTATGGCAGCCAACCGCCACTCCCCGTTTTCCGAGTCCCCCCTGCAGCATTTCTGAGAAATTGCGATCGCAATTAGCGGTAGAAATATGTCAAACTTTTCTGTAGAGATTCATTGCAGGTGACTTATGGCACAACGGACTTGGTTAGGAGATATACTCAAACCCCTTAACTCGGAATACGGCAAGGTAGCCCCCGGCTGGGGCACCACGCTGTTGATGAGCGTGTTCATTGGACTGTTTTTCGTGTTCTTGTTGATTATTTTGCAAATCTACAACTCTTCTCTGATTCTGGAGAGTGTGGATATGGACTGGTCGAGTCTCGGCCGCTAAAAATTGATCACAAAACAGTAAGGCTAAAAGTAAAAGCTGAGGGTTGAGGAGAAAGGGCAAAAGCTAAGTTTTCCCGTTTTTCCTTACCCTTTCCGATTACTTTTGCCATAAATAAACAAAAAGTAACTAAACAAATTGCTGGAGAAAAACCATGAATATTTTTGGCATTGGTTTGCCCGAAATGGCCGTTATTTTTACGATCGCCCTATTGGTATTTGGTCCGAAAAAATTACCTGAAATCGGTCGGAGTATGGGGAAAGCAATTCGGGGCTTTCAAGACGCTTCGCGGGATTTTGAGTCGGAGTTCACGCGGGAAGCTAAGCAGTTAGAAGAAGCAGTAGCAACTAGCAGCAAACCGGAAACTGAAAAACTCACGGCGGCTACTCCCAAGGAAGATAGCACAGACATTTAAATGAATAACCCTCAGAAGTCGGAAACACCAGCGGAGTTAGTGATTCCCCAGCTAATAGTTGGGTTGGGCAATCCCGAACCTAAATACGATCGCACCCGACACAACATCGGCTTTAATGCTGTCGATGCCTTGGCTAAATCTTGGCAGATTTCCCTGTCGGAAAATCGCAAATTTCAAGGCATATTTGGCGAGGGAAACCGACAGCGGGGACAGAAAATCCGCTTGCTGAAACCGCTTACTTACATGAATCTGTCGGGTCAAGCGATTCGGGCGGCGACGGATTGGTACAAAATACCTGCCGAGTCGGTATTAATAGTATACGATGATATGGATTTGCCGATCGGGAAATTGAGAATGCGACTTGCGGGTTCTGCCGGCGGACACAACGGCATGAAATCGACAATTTCTCATTTGGGCACAGACAAATTTCCCCGCTTGCGGATTGGCATCGGCAAACCTCAAAACGATGCTGCTAAAAATGAGAAAGATACGATTTCCTTCGTGTTAGGAAAATTTTCCTCAGAGGAAAGTCAGTTAGTAGAGAAAGTGCTTAAACTGGTTGTAGAAGCTGTGGAACTAAGTCTGCACCAAGGAGTAGAAAAAGCCATGAGCCTTTACAATAGTCGCACAATTGCAGAAACAAACGCGGAAACAAAAAGGTGAGTTCGAGACGTTTGCCAGAAACAACTGCATATGTCCGGGTTACTGGCCAATCTTGGCAAAAAGGCACGATTGAGGGTGAAGTGACTGCCGGCAATTTTGAGTGGCAGTTTCAGTGGCGTTTCACAGCAGAAAAAACACTGATACTTGAGCCTTCTCAGGGTAGGGCATTGATTCAGGAACCGCTGCACCGTTTTCTGGAAAAATGGGATTATCAATTAGAACCAGGTGGGGATTATTCGTTTACGGTTCGGGCTGAGTTTTAAAATCTTGGTAATGGGAAGGGATAAAGCGCTGGGGAAGGCAAACTTTCTCTAGTAGTATCTCCCGGTTCCAGTAATTCTTTAATTAAAGCAGGGTTCATCCCTTCTCGGTAAGCCCCGCAATAATACATTGTCAAAACAGCTTTGTAAGCCCAGTGATTGGAAGGTACATCGCTAAAAGGATTTGGCAGGGTTTCAGCCTGATTCTGCACGCAAGCATTGAGAATTTGTTCTCGCGTTTGCTGCACTTGAACTAAAGAAGTATTTGGCTTGAGTGGTTCGGTATTTTGTGCATTGGCGGGAGCCGAAAAGCTGGCACTAATTAGCAGTATAGCTGCGGCAAAAATCGTGACTTTCATAGGTAATTGGGAATTGGGAATTGGGCATTGGGAATGGGTCATTGGTCATTGATAAAATGACAACAGTCAACGGACAACAGTCAACGGACAACTGACTACTGACTACTGGCTGATTTTCGCATTCCCAAGGCCAATACACTCAAAAACAACAGCCCGATCGCCCCAGCTAGCGGATTGCCATTAACTCCTGTCACCCAGTCAGGAACAGAGGCCGAATATCGCACTAACTGCCCGATGTTAATCATGTAATATCCCCAGACTAAACCTGCATGAAGCCCGATCGACAAACCGAGGCGATTTTGGCGCGATCTTTTTCCCCAAACCAGAATCAAACCCAGCAACAACAACCCCGGAAACTGCGGCCAACTCCGCAGCATTGCCGCAACAGGTTTGATAAAATGAGATAGGGCAAACACCAGACTATTAGCCCACAGAGATATTTTATAATTGTAATCCCGCTGCAACTCGTCCAGCAACCAACCACGGAATACCAACTCCTCGGCAAAACCGACTCCAAGGGCGCTTAACAGCCCTTCTACGATGATTCTAGGCAAATTATCAGAATTTTGCCACGCGACTAAGCCGAACAGCCCTTGCACCGCAAATAGGCTGAAAGTGAGCAAAAGCCCGATCGCCAATCCGATTAAAAGCTCAAAACCGTTTTTTCGCGTATTGATTAAACCGTAACTCTTGAGTAATTGGGTTTGTCCGTAAACCTGTTTTCCCCAGCGCGGCACTAGGAACAGAAACTCAGTAAACAACAATCCCATTGTCAGAATAGTTGCTAGGTTACTATCTTTAACTAAGAGATAAATGGGTGCTGCTAGCGGCAGCCAAATTGCTAGCAATATTAATAGGAAAATTATCACACGTAGAGGAAATGGATAACTGGCTATTCTTTGGAGGCGGTTAATCATTGTTGTAAATGAGTTGAAATTGGGTAAATCGGCTTATTGGTCTGTCGGATAGTCCGACAGGGGTTAAAAACCCCTGTCTCATAGCGAAAGTCCTCTCAAAGAGGACTGAAATTTATCACAATCTAATTTAGGTTGGCAGTCGGTTTTAACCGACTTTTGCTATAAGACGGGGATTTAAATCCCCGGCGGGCTTGCGGGTGAATGCGAGAACTTTTGGCTGAGTCAGGCTTGAGTAAATCCGAGAGTCAGGCTTGAGTAAATCCGAGAGTTAGAGTTGGATAAATCCGAGAGAATGTACAAAGCAGAGGGAAAAAGCTAGAATGGCATCGTATCGGTTGAAACTTTAAGTGCAGCAAAGCTATAACATCAGGTAACAATGACTGAAGCCTCGGATTTTTCAAATGTCGATCGCGAATTAGATGACACAATTTTAAGCTTCGCAGACATTCAGGCAGAACTCAACCTGCGCCACGCTAAAGATGCTCTGCGAGATATAGTAGAAAATCTCGACTTGACAGTGCAAGAGCGAACTGGACTAGAACCGGAAATTGGCGGGTTGGAGAAAATGCTCGACAAGCTAGAGCGCGCTTGCGTGCAAATAGCTGTGTTTGGGATGGTGGGAAGGGGAAAATCTTCGGTTTTGAACGCGCTGCTAGGTCAAAATGTGTTTGAAACTGGCCCGACTCACGGGGTGACTCGCACGACGACTATCGGTCAGTGGGATGTCGGAGAGGGAATTGATGAGAATTTGCCCGATGGCTTACGCCCCGCTACGCTACGACTTTCGCCAGTTATTTACCGTTTGTCGCAAGTAGAATTAATCGACACTCCGGGAATAGATGAAGTTGACGGCGAAACTCGCGAACTTTTAGCCCGCCGCGTTGCTCAACAAGCAGATTTGATTTTGTTTGTGGTGGCTGGCGACATTACGAAGGTGGAATACGCAGCACTTTCGCAGTTGCGGGAAGCCGGAAAACCGATGTTATTAGTGTTTAATAAAATTGACCAATATCCTGATGCAGACAGGCTGGCAATTTATCATAAAATTCGAGACGATCGCGTAAGAGAATTGTTGTCTCCCGATGAAATTGTGATGGCGGCGGCTTCCCCTTTGACGGCGAGGGCGGTGCGCCGTCCCGACGGAAGTATGGGCGTGCAAATGACTCGCAGTTTGCCACAAGTGCAAGATTTAAAATTAAAGATTTTGGAGATTTTAGACCGAGAAGGCAAATCTTTGGTCGCGCTGAATACGATGCTCTGTGCGGGGGATATTAACGAGCAGTTGGTGCAGCGAAAAATGGAGATTCGAGATGACGCAGCTAATCGCATTATCTGGAACGGGGTAATGACTAAAGCTGTGGCGATCGCACTTAATCCAATTACTGTAGTTGATATTCTTAGCGGTGCGGTAATTGATGTGGTGATGATATTAACTTTATCTAAAGTTTACGGCATTGCGATGACGGAAGCAGGTGCGGTGGAATTGCTGCAAAAGATTGCGATTAGTATGGGGGGAATTACTGCGGGTGAATTGTTGGCTAATTTTGGCTTGAGCTCGTTGAAAGGATTGTTGGGTTTGGCGACGCCGGCGACCGGGGGTTTGGCTTTAGGGCCTTATTTGTCTGTGGCGGTGACGCAAGCTGCGATCGCGGGGGTTTCTTCCTACGGAATCGGTCAAGTTACTAAGGCTTATTTGGCTAATGGTGCTTCTTGGGGAGATGATGGGCCAAAGGCTGTTGTGAGCAAGATTTTGTCTTCTTTGGATGAGGATTCTATTTTAAATCGGATTAAGGAAGAGTTGCGGGCTAAGTTGGATTTGGGCAGTGTGGAAAAACAGAAATTGCAGTGAGAAGAAGCAAAAAGGAAGAAGGCACGACACGGATTTTGACACGGATACACGGATTAATTATCGACAGTGAGTAGTTATTTGTTATTTGTTATTTGTGAGGAACTACCAATAACCAATGCCCGATGTCCAATGCCCGATGCCCGATGCCCGATGCCCGATGTCCAATGCCCGATGCCCGATGCCCGATGCCCAATGCCCGATGCCCGATGCCCGATGCCCAATTCCTAATATTATGTTATTAACGATTTCTACAACTCGCGTTCCTGCTACAGATTTAGGTTATTTGCTGCACAAACATCCCGATCGCCATCAATCCTTTCCGATGACTTTCGGGCAAGCCAGCGTGTTTTATCCAGAGGCAAATGCAGAAAGGTGCACGGCGGCTTTACTCTTAGATGTCGATCCGGTGGGTTTGGTGCGGGGCAAGTCGAAATCGGGCGATCGCCCCCTCGAACAATACGTGAACGATCGCCCCTACGTTGCCTCTTCGTTTCTGTCTGTCGCCCTCGCCAAAGTCTTTAGTACAGCTCTATCCGGTCGCTGCAAAGACCGCCCAGAACTCGCAGAAACAGCTATTCCTTTGACAGTTAATCTGTCGGTTTTGCCCTGTCGCGGTGGCGAGAAGTTCCTGCGGCAAATGTTTGAGCCGCTGGGCTATCAAGTCGCAGCAAAACCCCTGATTCTTGACGAGCAATTTCCCGAGTGGGGCGCGAGTCCTTACTTTTCTGTGGAACTGCAAAATACAGTTCGTTTGGCGGATTTGTTAAGCCATCTTTACGTGCTAATTCCCGTGTTGGATGACGACAAACATTATTGGGTGGGCGATGATGAAATTGAGAAGTTATTGCATCACGGCGAAGGTTGGTTGAACGCGCATCCCGCCCGCGAACAAATTGCCAACCGCTATCTGAAACGCCAGCGCCGTCTGACGCGAATTGCTGTGGCACAATTAGCAGAAGAAGATAATATTGACCCTGAGTATCTCGAAGTTTCTCATCAGCAAGAAGAGGAAGTTTTAGAACAGCGAATTAGCTTGAATCAAGAGCGTTTGGAAGCTGTGACGGAGGTTTTAAAGCAAAGTGGTGCTAAGCGAGTGGTAGATTTGGGCTGCGGTGAGGGAAAACTGCTGAAATTGCTTTTGAAAGAAAGCTCGATCGAACAAATTACAGGCGTCGATGTGTCCTTTCGTGCATTGGAAATTGCCAGGGAACGTTTGCAAATCGATCGATTGTCTCCCGCACAGCAATCTCGCATTCAACTAATTCAAAGTTCGCTGATTTATCGGGACAGCCGCTTGACTGGTTTTGATGCAGCGACGGTAATTGAAGTGATTGAACATCTGGATTTAGAACGGTTAGCTGCTTTTGAGCGGGTTTTGTTTGAATTTATCCGACCCAAAAGTGCGATCGTCACAACTCCAAATATTGAATATAATGTTCGGTTTGAAAACTTGCCTGCGGGTAAATTTCGCCACCGGGATCACCGTTTTGAGTGGACAAGGGCCGAATTTCAAACTTGGGCGAAAGGGGTTGCCGAACGGTTTGGCTGTGGGGTAGAGTTTCGTTGTGTGGGAAGCGAAGATTTAGAAGTAGGTTCGCCTACGCAAATGGCAATATTCGAGATGTAAAATCTATTAACTGGTTCCCACGATATTCCTGGTAACGAGTAAACGAGTAAAAAATCTATTAACTGGTTCCCAGGATATTCCTGGGAACCGATGCCCAGAGGCTCTGCCTCGCGAGGTTCGATCAGAATTTGAGGCAGAGCCTCTGGATCTGCGTTACCAGGCACAGCCTGGTAACGAGTAAACGAACGAGTAAACGAGTAAAAAATCTATATTATTAAACAATGAAAATTACTTTTCCAGAACTATCCCTAGTCGTTCTCATCGGTGCATCCGGTTCCGGCAAATCCACCTTTGCGCGCCAGCATTTCCTACCTACAGAAATCATTTCATCGGATTACTGCCGCGGGTTGGTTTCCGACGACGAAAACAATCAAGCGGCCACCGCTGATGCTTTTGAAGTATTGCATTTAATCGCTGCTAAACGTCTGGCCGCAGGTAAGCTAACTGTGATTGATGCCACCAACGTTCAGCCGGAAAGCCGTAAACCTTTGGTGGAATTAGCCCGAAAATACCATTGCTTTTTGGTTGCTATTGTGCTAGATTTACCAGAAAAATTGTGTGGCGATCGCAATCAACAACGTGCAAACCGCAATTTTGGAAATCATGTAATTCGCCGCCACGTTCAGAATTTAAAGCGATCGCTCAAATCTCTAGATAGGGAAGGATTTCGCTACGTTTACGTCCTCCGTTCCCCAGAGGAAATCGACGCGGTGGAAATCGAGAGACAACCTTTGTGGAACAATCGCAAACACGACTGCGGCCCTTTTGACATCATCGGCGACGTTCACGGATGCTGCGACGAATTGGAACAATTGCTGCAACAGTTGGGCTATCAAATTATCGAAAAATCCAGCGAATCCGATTTGGGGAATTTTCCCACCTACGCGCACCCAGAAGGCCGTAAAGCCGTGTTTTTGGGCGATTTGGTCGATCGGGGCCCGCGCATTCTCGACACCCTCAAACTCGTGCGAAACATGGTACTCGCAGAAACAGCTTTGTGCGTGCCTGGAAATCACGACATCAAACTGCTGCGAAAACTCAGCGGCAAAAATGTCAAAATTAACCACGGACTCGAACAAACCTTAGCAGAAATTGCCGCTTTACCGGATGAATCCCGCGAATCAGCAGTACGAGAAATCCGCCAGTTTCTAGATAGTTTGATTGGGCATTACGTCCTCGATGGCGGAAAATTAGTCGTCGCCCACGCCGGGATGAAAGCTGAATTTCAGGGACGCGCATCGGGCCGGGTTCGAGATTTCGCGTTGTACGGAGAAACAACTGGCGAAATCGATGAATTCGGCTTGCCCGTCCGCTACAATTGGGCCGCCGAATATCGAGGTCAGGCAGCGGTTGTTTACGGACACACCCCCGTTCCAGAAACAGAATGGTTGAACAATACTGTTGATATTGACACCGGCTGCGTTTTCGGAGGCAAACTAACAGCTTTGCGGTATCCCGAAAGAGAATTTGTCAGCGTTCCTGCTGCTAGAATTTACTGCGAACCTGCCAAACCGATCCTCTTTCAAGACAGCCGAACTCCACTTAACAATAGAGACATTAATTCACCCCTTCTCAATAGCGGTTTGGCCGCAGTGAATATCACCGCCCAACAGCAGTTTGATGACGTACTGGACATTAGCGACGTACTCGGAAAACGCATTATTTCCACTCGCCTGCAAAGTAACATTACGATTAAAGAAGAAAATGCGATCGCAGCCCTAGAAGTAATGAGTCGGTTTGCCGCCAATCCCAAATGGCTGATTTATTTGCCGCCCACAATGTCTCCCGCTGCTACCTCCAACGAACCTGGACTTTTAGAACATCCAGCCGAAGCATTTAGCTACTACCAACAGCAGGGCATACCGACAGTTGTGTGCGAAGAAAAGCACATGGGTTCCCGTGCAGTTGTGATTGTTTGCCGCGACGCACAGGCAGCTTTACGCCGCTTTGGCATTCTCAGTGAGAGTATCGGCATTTGCTACACCCGCACGGGACGGCATTTTTTCGATAATTCTACCTTAGAAACAGAATTTTTAGCGCGGGTAAATGTCGCTCTCACTGCGAGCAATTTTTGGGAGAATTTTCAAACCGATTGGGTGTGTTTGGACTGCGAATTAATGCCTTGGTCAGCCAAAGCTCAAGGTTTATTGAAAGAGCAATACGCCGCCGTGGGAACAGCATCTCGTCACGGGTTTGCGGAGGCGATTAAGAACTTAGAACAGGCAAAGCAGCGGGGAGTTGAAATTAATTCTTTGCTAACCAGCTACCAAGAGCGAGCCGAACTAGCCGATCGCTATGTTCATGCCTACCAGCGCTACTGCTGGCCAGTGAAATCCATCTCAGACCTCAAATTAGCACCTTTCCACATCTTGGCAACCGAGGGAACTGTTCACACTGACAAAAATCACTGTTGGCACATGGAACAGATTTCACAAATTTGTAAAGCTGACCCGGAATTCCTGTTAGCTACTGAATACAAAATAGTTGAAATTGCAGATTTTGACAGCCAATTGGCAGGGATTCAATGGTGGGAAAAACTGACGGCGGCGGGAGGCGAAGGAATGGTTGTTAAACCAATGGATTTTATTGTTAAAAATAGGAAAGGACTCGTACAGCCTGCGGTAAAATGTCGCGGTAAAGAGTATTTGCGAATTATTTATGGTCTGGAATATTCTTTGCCGGAACATTTAGAAAAATTGCGATCGCGCGGGCTTTCCGGCAAGCGTTCTTTGGCGTTGCGAGAGTTTGCTCTCGGTGTAGAAGCATTGGAGAGATTTGTTGGGGGTGCTCCTTTGAGACAAGTTCACGAGTGCGTTTTCGGAGTTTTAGCGATGGAGAGCGAACCTGTAGATCCGAGGCTGTAATCGGAAGGTAGAAAGCAGGCGAAAATCTCGATTTGACAGTAATCTGGCAGGGGTTTAAACCCCTGCCTCAAAGCTAAATTTGTCTGAAGACAGTTTAACAAATTATTAGGAAAACAACCAATTACCAATTACCAATTATTACTGTATCTTACTAACTCATAACTTAGGTAATTGGCACAGGTTGGGCGACTGCGGCAAATAAGGTGCGCCATGTACACCCTACTTTAATTCCGCGAATCGGCGGCTTAACATCCAATAAGGTTCAGTTAAAACTATTTATTCCTCGGAGATCCCCCTAAATCCCCCTTAAGAAGGGGGACGCAAGAGTAATTTCTTGTCCCCCCCTTTTTAAGGGGGGCTAGGGGGGATCGAGCTTAACTGAGCCGTATTGGCTTAACATCAGGTTTTTAACCCTAATTGCCTCCTATTTGTAACCTCTATTTTTCTCCGACCAAATGCGGGTTGGTAGTCCCCAAACATAGACAAATCCTTCGGCAGCTTTGTGATCGAATTCGTCCTCTGCGCCGTAGGTTGCTAAGTCGAAACTGTACAGAGAATTGTCAGATTTGCGGCCGACAATCGTGGCATTTCCTTTGAATAGTTTGAGCCGCACGGTTCCAGTTACTCGCTTTTGCGTGTCCTGAATAAATGCGTCTAAAGCTGTTTTCAAAGGATTGTACCACAGGCCGTTGTAAATCATTTGGCTGTAGGTTTCTTCGATGCCTCGCTTGTACCGCGTCACATCTGCTGTCAGCGTCAAACTTTCTAAGTCTCGGTGCGCGTGCATCAAAACTAAAATCGCTGGTGTTTCGTAAATTTCCCGCGATTTAATCCCGACGAGGCGGTTTTCAATCATGTCAATCCGGCCGACTCCGTGGTTTCCAACTATTTCGTTGAGTTGGGAAATTAAGGCGACTGGTGATAACTCTTTGTCGTTCAAAGTGACAGGATTTCCGAACTCGAAACCGATTTCTATGTATTCGGGTGTGTCGGGAGTTTGTTCGATCGCCTTTGTCATCAAATACACCTCTTCCGGCGGTTCCGCCCAAGGATCTTCTAGGATTCCGGCTTCAATTGCCATTCCTAATAAGTTGCGATCGATACTGTAAGGCGAAGACTTTTTCACGGGCGACGGAATACCGCATTTCTCGCCGTATGCGATCGTTTCTTCGCGGCTCATTTTCCACTCCCGCGCTGGTGCTAAGATTTTAATCTTGGGGTTGAGCGCGCCGATCGACACATCGAACCGCACCTGATCGTTTCCTTTACCTGTACAACCGTGGGCGATCGCATCTGCACCGTATTTTTCCGCAGCTTCTACTAACAATTTAGCAATCAGCGGGCGAGCCAGGGCAGTCGAAAGGGGATAACGGTTTTCGTAAAGTGCGTTAGCTTGAATCGCTGGAAACGCATAGTCTTTGACAAATTCTTCCGTAGCATCAATAACTAAAGATTCCGAAGCACCGGATGCTAAAGCTTTTTTGCGGATCGGTTCTAATTCGTCTCCCTGTCCCAAATCCGCAGCCAGAGTAATTACTTCTTCAACACCCCACTCGTTTTTGAGGTAAGGAATGCAGACGGAGGTATCGACTCCGCCGGAATATGCTAGGACAACTTTTTTAGCGCGACTCATTGTTCTTTACATCCTGAATTTAACTGACATCTTGCACCCGCTGTGAATCTGCCTTTTAGGGGCGGGCTCTCCGGCCCAACCCCTACTCCCCACAATAAAATTAAATTTTTGTGGAACAGGCCAGAAAGCCTGTTCGGGAGAATGGTGTAAGATGCCTGCCCCACAATAAAATTAAATGTTTGTGGAACAGGCATCTTGCCTGTTCTGGAGAATGGTGCAAGATGTGATATTTAACCGACTTTTCATTATGCACCTAATTGAGATCGATTCTTGTCAGAAATAGTACAGATTTATATATTCTTTTTTTGATAAACTTGGCTATTTACCGGAGGAGTTGCTGCTGAAAATCTGCTACCGTGGGATACGGTAACTGTGGCGATGGGGAAAAATCGTGTTTTTTAGTGTTGTAATTCCGACGTATAATCGTAAACCGATTTTGGCAAAATGTCTACTGGCTTTGGAAAATCAGCAGTTCGGTGAGATTGTCAGAGAGTATGAAGTAATTGTCGTGGACGACGGATCGACGGACGGGACGCTGGAGTGGTTGGCCGCAAATGCCGACTTGTTGCCCCATGTGCGATCGATCTGTCAATCTCACCAGGGCCCGGCGGCGGCCCGGAATTTGGGCGTTGAAGATGCTAAGGGCGATACGATTATTTTTATTGACAGCGATTTGGTGGTAACGGAGCATTTTTTGCAAGCACACGCTGATGCTTTACTACAGGGTTACAAAGATACTGATGCGGTTTTTACTTACGGCAGCGTGATTAATACTTGCAATTTCGACAATCCTACCTCAGAGCCATACAAAATAACCGATTTTTCGGCGGCTTATTTTGCTACGGGAAATGTGGCGATCGCCCGCCACTGGCTGCTGGCCGCTGGACTTTTTGACACTCGCTTTAAACTGTACGGATGGGAAGATTTAGAGTTGGGAGTTAGGTTAAAAAAATTAGGTTTAAAACTCATTAAATGTCCGGCTGCTGTCGGCTATCACTGGCATCCACCTTTTAGTTTGGAGCAAATTCCAGGCATGATTGAGCGAGAAATTCAGCGCGGGAGAATGGGAGTTTTGTTTTATCAAAAACACCCAAGTTGGGAAGTACGGATGATGATTCAAATGACTTTTCTGCACCAAATACTGTGGGGCATTTTATCCTTGGGCGGGATGCTGAACGAGCGAACGATGACTCCTTTTTTACAGTGGTTGATTGACCAAGGCAAGCCCCAGCTAGCTTTAGAAATTGCTCGAATTTTTCTGAATTGGTATAACGTGAAAGCCGTTTACGCCGCTTGCGGGGAATTGCAGGCCGAGACAAAGATACCATAAATCAGCCCCATCCCGCAAATAAGATATAAGATATTGTAGGAGTTTTTCAGGGCCCATTGGTGTCAACTTAAGCTCATAATTTGTAACGGTAACTGTTTGACAATTATGCCTACACTGCCCTAGGGCTGCTTAATAAGGGGAATTTAGGGGACTCACAACTTGGATACGAACCAGAAAACAGAAAAAAATAATTTTTAGTCTTAAGTTGACACCAATGTTCCGGCTTGTTTAAATTAACCTTCTCAGTGAGGATATCTAATGAAAAATCACAACACAAAGCACCCGATCAAGGGCTGCAAAACATGGTCGTATAAAGTCTAAAAATAAAATCTTTACCTTTATTTAATCAAAATTGCTTGGTTAGCCTGTGATTAGAGGCATCTAGGCTGTTTTCTCACCAGACTCCGATAATTTGAGCTACCAACATTTTCAAAAGATCGTTACTTTTGATATAATGACAGATAATTTAAGAGTGTGCTAGAGAGCCAATAGTTGTGCTGGTTTATCTGAGAGTGTTAGCTACAAGCGGTTAATGACTTTAAAAATATTCCCACATATACAACTTGAATAGTTTGAGGGTTTGCTGTGAATACAACTGACGATAAAAATCCAAGACTAGAAACAGTTAGACTTGAAAACACTGTCTTACAAGAAAATATTTTAATGGTGGACGACCATCCAGAAAGCTTGCGGCTTTTATCCCAGCTTTTGTCTAAGCGGGGATATAAAGTGCGACCGACACGAGATGGCAAATTGGCTCTTAACTTTGCTATGTCGAGTCCACCAGACTTGATTTTGCTGGACATCATGATGCCCGGTATGGATGGGTATCAAGTCTGCGAAAAGTTAAAAGCTTGTCCGCAAACCAAACATATTCCTGTGATTTTTATTAGCTCTTTAAATGAAGTTTTTGATAAAGTCAAAGCTTTTTCGCTGGGGGGGGCTGACTACATTAGTAAACCATTTCAAACAGAAGAAGTGGTGAGCCGCGTCGAAAATCAACTGCTTCTGAGCCGTCTTTATAAACAAATTTTAGCACAAAATGCACGGCTGCAAGCAGAAATAGAAGAACGCAAGCGGATCGAAGCAGAACTCCGAGACAGCCAACGCTGGCTGTCGGCAGTAATTCAAACACATCCTAATCTTTTGTACGTTTCCGATTTGATTGAACAGCGAACTTTGTATATCAACCGCGAAATATATAGCGATATTGGCTATTCTTTTGAAGAAATCCAGCAGATGGCAGGCGGATTTCTTCCTAACTTAATACACCCTGAAGATTTGCCAGGATTCTCAGAACACCTCAGCAGGATTGAGGCAGCAAAAGACGGTGAAAGCTTTGAGTGTGAGTACCGAATTCAGCACAAAAATGGTGAATATCGGTGGTTTGTTAGCGTGGATACAGTGTTTGCCAGAACAGCAGACGACAAACCTTGGAAAATTTTGGGGACGGCTACTGAAATTAGCGATCGCAAACAAGCAGAACTAGAACTAAAAACAGCTTTATCTGCTTTAGAACGGCAAATCAAACAAAGGTTTTTAATAGAAACAATTACTCTTGAAATTCGATACAGTTTAAATCAAGAGCAAGTTTTTCAAACAGCTACTGCCCAAATAGGTAGAATTTTTAATGCTGATTGCTGCTTGGTTCACACCTACACAGAACACCCTATTCCCAGAATTTATAATGTCGCTGAGTACAGAAAATCCGCATCCAAATCGCTTTTAGATTTAGAAATTCCCGTACAGGGCAATCCTCACGTTCAGTTTTTATTATCCCAAGATCAAGCTGTAGTTTCTGACGATGTTTTTTCTGAGCCACTGCTAAAAAACGTCCGAGATTTGTGCTGTCAAATAGGCTTAAAATCGATGATATCCATCCGCACTTCCTACCAGGGAAAAGCCAACGGAATGATATGCTTGCATCAGTACGATCGCCCCCGCCACTGGACGCAGGAGGAGATCACATTATTGAGCGCTGTGGCGGCACAGATGGGAATTGCGATCGCTCAAGCAACTCTTCTGGAACAAGATAAACAACAGCGACTTAAACTTCAACAAAGCGAAGCTAGTCTAGCAGCAGCCCAGAAAATTGCCCACATCGGCAGTTGGGAATTTGATTTAGTCACCAATAAAATTACTTGGTCAGAAGAAGTATTCCGCATTTTTGGTCTTGACTCAAGTGCAACTGAACCGACATCTGCCAAACTTTTAAAGATGTGTCATCCCGACGACAGAGAATTATTTCAACAAACAGTCAGCCTAACTATCTCACAAGGCATTGCCTACAAAAGAGAGTTTCGATTTTTGCATCCTAGCCGTCAAATTATATACGTGGAAGGAAGGGGAGAAGCTGTTTTTAGCGATACTGGGGAAGTAATCAAACTGTTGGGAACAGTGATGGATATTAGCGATCGCAAACAAGCCGAAGCAGCTTTGCAAATTAGCGAAGAACGTTTTTATCTGGCATTTGAAGGCAGTGCGATGGGCTTGTGGGATTGGAATTTGGCCACGGGAGAAGTCTATTTTAATCCACGGTGGAAAATGATGCTGGGATATGAAGTAGAGGAAATAGCAAATAGTTTTGCATCCTGGGAGAAACTGGTACACCCAGAGGATTTGTCTCCGGCTAAAGCAGCGCTAAATGCTCACCTGGAAGGCAAAAATCCTACTTACGAAGTGGAATTTAGGATGCTGACAAAATCCGGCGAGTGGAAGTGGATTTTAGCTCAAGCGAAGGTCATGGAACACGACGCTTCGGGAAATCCTTTGCGGATGACGGGTACGCATATTGATATTAGCGATCGCAAACAAGCCGAAGTAGAGTTGCAATTTAGCGAACAGCGAGAACGAGAAAAAGCGCAACAGTTAGAACTAACTCTGGCCGACTTAAAAAAAGCTCAATCTCAGCTTATTCAAGCAGAAAAAATGTCAAGTATTGGGCAAATGGTAGCGGGAGTAGCCCACGAAATTAATAACCCCATCAGCTTCATATACGGCAATATTATTCCTGCCGCACAGTATGCTCGCGATTTGGTAAAATTGATTGAACTCTACCAGCAATACTATCCTGAACCAGTTCCCGAAATAGAGGAAGAATTGGCCGAAGTCGAGGTAGATTTTATTGCTGGCGATTTTCCGAAAATAATGGCTTCAATGCAAGAAGGTGCTAACCGAATTAAGCAGATAGTGCTGTCTTTGAGAAACTTTTCGAGACTAGATGAAACAGAGCGCAAAGTAATAGACATTCATGAAGGGATAGAGAGCACTTTGGTGCTTTTGCAGCACCGATTCCAGTCACAGCCAAAACGTCGGGAAATTCAAGTTATTAAATATTACGGAAAACTGCCCAAAGTCGAGTGTTATCCTGCTCAATTAAACCAGGTATTTATGAATTTGCTGATGAATGCGATCGATGCTTGTGAAGAGTCATTCGTCCTCAGTCATTCGTCCTTAGTAAACAACATTCCAACAGTTACAAATGATTCTGGACAAATTTTTGATGAAAATCCTCTGATTCGCATTAGCACTGAACTCAGCAGCGAAAATCAAGTGTGTGTGCGGATTTTTGACAGTGGGCCCGGTATCTGTCCCGAAGTTCAGTCAAGGATGTTTGACCCGTTTTTTACTACCAAACCGACCGGCAGCGGCACGGGTTTGGGGTTATCGATTAGTTACCAAATTGTGAAAGACACCCACGGCGGTAAGTTGGAGTGTCATTCAGAAGTTGGCCGGGGAACAGAATTTGCGATAGAACTGCCGATTTCGCAAAAGTTAAAAGTTAAAAGTTAGGATAAGCTGTTAAATCATGGGCGGTAAATTAACCATAATTCTTGTAGGGGCCAGTTCACCACAAATCTATAATATTACTCACAGATGAGCGTAAACCCCCTCGACCGTCAATCGATTTTAGATTTTAGATTTTAGATTTTAGAGGCGACCCCAGGGATAAATGCTCTTTCTAGAGGATTTTCGATTTTCGATTTTGGATTGATTCCACGGATAAATCACGTGGCGGGTACCACCTTTGAAATTCGTGGTCAGATGGGGGGCAATTGCAACGGATATCATATTAATTGTGTATCAGAACCTATTTTAGGGTGCGTGATAACCTGACATTTTCTCCCGTATTTCCTGCGAACGGTCTGTCATTTAGGATCGCGAATTAAATAACTTACAATTTTAATTGTTATTGTGGGATGGGCGTCCCGCCCGTCCTTTTTGGAC
>NZ_JAUBTS010000053.1:0-52005 GCF_036705105.1 Microcoleus sp. B9-D4 | reverse complement strand
TCTGATTTTACAAATGAGTGGGGGATGCTACCAGGAGCGGAATATCAACCGCTCCTGGACTTCGCAGAAGAAACCCTTGCTACCGCTCCTTACAACGATTTGAGCGAACTTACGCACAAAATTAAAAGAGGCTTTCTCGACTACGTGCGGCAAGGAATAATGCTCGACACAATCCGCCGATATCGCTTATATAAAGACAAATTCAAAGACTTCAAAACCTACTGCGAACAAGGACTTGGCCGCCAGCATTTTTACTGCAAGCAAATCATCAAGGCCGCTGATATCTGCCTGCGATTAATAAAAGCCGGATTCCAAATTTTGCCTAACTGCGTAGCTCAAGCTACGACGTTGGGGAAGTACGCCGCCATTGATAAATACGGCGACAGTCCCTTAGAGAGCAAGTGGCAGGAAGTTGTGGAGAGCGTACCCAAGGAGAAAATTTCCGCCGTGACCATCGCCGAAACTATTGACGAGAATCCAGAACCCAGACTGCAACAAGTCCGCATCAAGAAGGATACCTACGCACTGCTAGCTAAGAAAGCAGCGGCTGCAGGATTGTCTTTTCAGGAGCTGCTGGACAGAATCGCAGACGAGTACAAACGTCAGAAAGAGGAAGAGGCAGAGAAAGAGGAAGAGCCAACCATCCCCACACCCGAACAACAGGAGATTTTAGACCAGCTAGACACCGAGTTTCAGAAAGACATCGGCGCGATCGGCAAAAGCGACAAACCGCTACCAGGCTTAGGAAAAAACAAACCCTCACGAAGCTATCAAAAAGCTATCAGACCGAATAGATCCGACAAAGCGTCGGACTCATCCTAGTTAGGTTTAAAAACCATGCACAATACTTTCACCTATCGGCATTCTGACTTGCCCACGTTTCGTCCTGAAATAAAAGCTGAAATCATAGCGGTAGGACTTCACGTTGACGACTTGATTCTTAAAAGTCAAGGCAATTACCGCGAGCTTGAAGAGTTGGCGGAAACCTTAGATAACTGCCTAAGCACTTGCGAGCTTAATCTCAAATCAATTCAGATAATCCCCGACAACAGTTTGCAACCGCATATCAGCATGAGAGATTTGCCTATGGAAGAGAAACAAATCATTTTCTCTACCGCCCTTACATCTTCCATCGCGATCGAAGCTTTAGCTTCAGTTTTTGGCAAAAGCCCCCAGCAGATAGCTAGCGAACTTGCGGAAAAAACCCAAGAATTTAGCGCCACCGTCACGGCCGGGAAGATTAACGCAGTAATTGAAGAGTTGCTGCAAGTCTGGCGCAAAGAACCAAGTTAGGCGGTTTACAAAATTGAGGTCGATACCAAGCCGTAAATTCAAAGACAGAAGCGGTTAACCACATTAACCGCTTCTGTCTATCAGACGGACACGACCATCTACTCCTCATACCTTCATAACACATGACTGCACCCAAACCTATCAGCCAGCGGCGAATCGATCACCTAAAGGCAACAGCGCTCAAACTCGGATTTACAAAAGAATACGCCAAGCGTTACGGCAAACTCAGTAAAACCGCTACTTGGGAGACGCTGTTAAATTCTTACGGGGTCAAGCTTCCAGAGCATGACACCCCTGCAATTCTAATCAGCGACAGTGATATTGAGAGCGATTCTGTCAGGCAACCTACGCCCATTAACTTTTTTCACTGGGTTGACTTTCCCCAGTTAATCGCCGTCACGCTCGCATCAGCGGGACTGTTTGTGCTAGCTCGCCCTCTACTTCAGCACATCAGCCCCTCAAAACTTTTTCAACTTCCTCCCGTACAAATCAACATCAAAATCGGAGTCAAAGCATGAGCTTACAGTTACGACTTTTTGGCGGTGGTCAATCTGACGCTGGAAAAATGACCAGCAGCGGTGGCAACCACGCGATAGATAAATCCAAGGTGCTAGCAGCGACCGACGCAGCCACCATCTCGCCGACTAACCCCGGCAACTTTGACTCAATTCGATCGGTTCCGGTCGTGCCGTCGCCGCGCTACTTCGATCGCGAAGAAGCCGACAAGCTCAAAGAGTTGGCAAAGCAAAAAACTGAGGACGCTCGGCACACAAAACGGAGTTACAAGGCACTGGGGAAAATTGAAGCGGCCGATAAGACAGTGCACAAAGAGCACCGGAAATACGAGGGAGTAGTTGCCGAAAACGAACTCGGCAAAGTGCGGGCCAATGCTGGATTAGCAAAGAAACTGCACGGACTGCGGCCCGGTTATGCACGACTGGGTTTAGGAATTGACAAAGCAGACAGCGACGCTCGCACCCGTATTGACGCCATTACTGCCAAACTCACCGGGGGAAATAACTAATGCGAGCGATGTACTTGGCTAATTATTTTCTTAGCGGGTGCATCGCTGCCAGCTTTTTAGGCTGGTTAGCGTCGCTGCACCCGAACGCACTTCGCGCCGTTTTGTGTTTGCTTGCCGTAATTGCAATAGCTTGGGGATTGAGTTGGTTGCTCGATTATTCTGTAAGCAATTTGCTCAAAATCTCAGTTGCTGATTTTCAAGCTTTGTTAATTGGAATTTTGGCAATGCTGTTAATTGGTCTAGGGGTGTTTGTATGCAGTTAAAAATGTTCATAATTTCAGGCACGGCGCTGACTTTGTGGCTGACACCTCTCACAGCGCTTGACAAGCGCATCAGTTGGCACAAATCGTTGCAAGGATTGAGCCTCTGTGCAGCTATTGCTTGCGCCGTGCAAGCTGGAAATATCGCCCGCCAATTGGCTAAAGAGCTAGAAATTGAAACCATAAAAACGCGCGCAATCACTGCCGACGTTATTGATGAAATTTCAACAAGCGCGTATATTTCCCAGCAAGAACGCCAGCAGGAAGCAGAACGAATTTTGAACGGCGCGCCGGAACGTTCCGACGAAGTGGAACGGCTAGAACGATTGATGGCACTAACTTGTGACGAACCAGAACGGCTAGAACGTTCTGAGCAAAACTCATTAACTAAGGAGGAGTCTGAACAGCTAGAACGCATTTTGCAATTAAAAGCGCGCGGTTACGGCAAAGCAAAAATAATCTTTGAATTGTGGGGAGTTAACAAGGGAGGCAGCGCTAAGTACAAATTAGCAGAGGCTGAGTACAACCGATTAACTCAAGAGTAAACCGCCTGATGATGGCCGCCGGGAATCAGCGGCCGAAACTCCCCCTTATTAAGGGGAGTAGCGGATCGATTCCAACCCGAACCGCCGATTAAAAAGGCGCGATTTAGGGCTTTCAGATTGAATCAAGCTGTAACGGCTTTTTTGGTTTCATAAGCTCGGTCGCCGCCAATTAATTGTTTATCTCGCGCACTTAGAAGCTTTAAGAGTGAAGTAGGCTCATGTGGCCTTTGGGTGATTCATAAGCTGCTGCTGCGAGATTTAGAAACCTCACCCTTAAAAATGGAATGACTCAAATTATTGGCTTGGATATTAGCAAAGCCTCGGTTTCGTGCTGCTTAATATCAGAAACAATTAACGAACCGCGCGAGTTTTATTACCGCTACAATTTCCATAAATTCGCTGCTACAGCGCACGGAATTAATGAATTACTTGCACTAATTGGATCGGAATTGGATCGGAAAAATACGATCGCAGTGATGGAACCGACCGGGGTAAATTATCAAATCCTCTGGGGAACTCAGCTCGCCAGGGCTGGAGTAGAGGTGCGGCTAGTCGGGCACAAAGAGCTTCGATCGTTCCGCGAGCACCATCTAGCGTTACCGGATAAAGATGATGATGCCGACGCGCTCGCACTGGCAATTTACGGATGGGACTATCAAGATACGCCACGGCGATTTGTGCAAATGCGCGATCGCACAATCGTACAAATTCGCCGACTTGTACTTCGGCTCGCGCACCTAAACCGGGTGCAATCGCCAATCATCAACCGTGCCAGACAAGATTTAGCTTGGCAATTTCCAGAAGCGGCGTTGATTAAATCGCTTCGGTCTGGCGAGAAAGTGCCGTTGCTTTGGGGCTGGCTATGTGGCGAGAGGCAGTCCGTCAAATACGATCTACTGTTGGAGCGGTCGATCGGATTGGGAATTACAGACGAGGTGCGACTTCACGCCGCCCGAATCTGTAACTTGCAGCGGGAAGAAATGGCAATTGAGTTTGAGCTCTCTAAATTGGTAGCAGAACCGCAGTTCTTGCCGTACCGTAAAGTTTTTGCTCAATTCGGTTTTGGCCGCCGAGTCGAAGCGCTGCTACTTTCCCAGATTTATCCGTTTGAGAATTATCTCGCTGCTGACGGCAAACCGGATATCAAAATTCGCACTGGCAGGCGATCGGGCAAACCAACAAAGCGGCATTTATCGCTTCGCCGATTCTGCAAAGCTTTGGGGTACGCGCCTTCCCAAGAAAGCAGCGGCGACTTGCAAAAGTCTAAAGTTGTTGGCGGTTCGGACTTGTGCCGAAAAGCTCTGTGGCAATGGATTTTTACCAGGATTGAACCGACTCGCGCTCGCATGGCTAACGACATAGGCGATCGGCTCGGTCAAATCATGGATGAGGAGAAAGCTAGCGGCCGGCCGGTGCGGTTAGTGCGATCGCGCGTGGCGGCCAAAGCAGTTAAGCTGTTGTTCAAGGAACTTGTGCGCGAGCTTGTTTACTCCAATCTAAAATCTAAAATCTAAAATCCAGTGACAGGAATTACTAGAGTGAAACCAAAAACCTTAAATCGGACTTTGCCACTAGCAACCTTTGAGGCTGCTTACCAGTTGTTACAGCAAATGGCTGAAATCCCAGGGGCGATTTGGCTCACCGACGATGCGATCGCTGATTCTCAAAATCTGGAAAATTCGTCGGAAAGGTTTGCAGCATTGGTATCAGAGCATTTTAGCGCGCTGCTTCGGGGCAATCTATTAGATGAGTTCGCAACAAACGGACACAAGCACAGCGAAAAAAATCTCCATTCGCAATTGAATGTGCAGTTGACTTTCGACCCCGGGGCGATCGCCAATTTCCTGTCTCCCCTCGCAGACAAACTCGCAGAAATAAAGCCCGCACCTTCGTGGAAAATTGACATTCGCGCCCTCAAACAAGGAATTAAAAATATACAGCCCAACTCGGCCGTTCTTCAAAGCGAATTCACCCTAAATTTGCTGGATATTCTCGCTGCCAATGCCAGCCCAAATAATCGCCTGTCCCTACACAGCCAAACAGAAATAGAGGGAAAATCAGCGCCCAAAGTTATAGATCCAGAAACGCTACAAAGCCAGATTGCTGAAGCCGTCAATCAATTACAAATTGCCAGTCCCTGCATTTCATTTTGTCAGCCAGTAGAAGATGCTTTGCAGCAACAGCTTGAACAAGAGCGACTTTTGAATCAGGTGACAACTCAAATCCGCCAGAGTTTGGAATTGCCTGTAATTTTGTCAAAAGCAGTCGAGCAAGTGCGAGAGTTTTTGGAGGTCGATCGCCTGTTAATTTATCAATTTGAAAAAGTGCCAGCGTCGCACAATGGCGAGTTAGCTAAAGAAATACCTGCAGCGGTTTCTGGGTCTGGCGAAATCCCAGAAAATTCCGGGTCTTACTTGTATTTAGGCCGCGTTACCTACGAAGCTTTAGCCAATGATGGTATCTCGTCTGTATTGAATTTTAGTGAAGACGCGCAGTGTTTTACCAATGGAGTCATTGACCGAGAGAAATATCGCAAAGGTTTGGCTTTGTGCGTCGCGGATGTGGAAACAACTTACTCTTCGCAACCTTGTTTTTTGGAGTTGATGCGGCGGGCAAAGGTGCGGGCAAAGTTGCTAGTGCCGATCGTGGTTCAAGACGACTTGTGGGGGCTGCTAATTGCCCACCAGTGTACTTTTCGCGAGTGGGAAGAAAGCAAAAAAACATTTTTGCGACAAATAGCAGAACATTTGGCGATCGCCATTTACCAAGCCGAACTTTATGCACAAGTCCAGCAGCAAAAGCGCACCTCAGAACAGCGCGTAATAGAGCGCACGCAAGAACTGCGCGATGCACTGGTTGCCGCCCAGTCTGCCAGCCTCGCCAAGAGCGAGTTTTTGGCAGCTATGAGCCACGAATTGCGGACTCCTCTCACTTGCGTCATCGGCATTTCCGACACACTGCTGCGGTGGTCTTATGGCAAAGTTGGCAGTAAAGAAGTGCCAGTGCAAAAGCAGCGGCAGTACCTGCAAACTATCCGAGACAGCGGCGACCACCTATTAGAATTAATTAACGATATTTTAGATTTATCGCAAGTAGAAGCGGGAAAAGCAGTATTAAAAATTAGTGAATTTTCACTTTCTAAATTAGCTTCTCAGAGCCTGCACGCCCTCAAAGAAAAAGCTGCGGCTAAAGGCGTGGAACTGCTGCAAGAACAGCGGATAAAACAAGAGTGCGATCGCTTCATCGCTGACCCGCGCCGCTTGAGACAAATTCTCTTCAATCTTTTAGGAAATGCGATTAAGTTTACTCCCAAAGGCGGGCGAGTCATCCTGCGAGTTTGGGTGACAGAAGATAAAAATCGAACGCCTGCAGTGCGACAACCTGGTACTGCACCTGCTGGCAGTACCGCTGTTTTTCAAATCAAAGATACCGGAATTGGAATTCCCGAAAATCAGCGATCGTTGTTGTTTCAAAAATTCCAGCAGTTGGATTCCCCCTACCGCCGCGAATACGGCGGCACCGGTCTGGGATTGGCTTTAACTAAACAGTTAGTAGAGCTTCACGGCGGCGCGATCGAAGTTAACTCTACAGTTGATGTCGGCTCTACTTTTACCGTTTTTATACCCATCCAAACTCTAACCAAAGATGAATCCACAAAATTTAAATATGAAAAATCGAATTCATCTTTACCGCTGCATTCTTCCTCATTGCGGGGCAGCCTCGTGCTCGTCGAAGAAGATGAAGAAACTGCCATGCTGATTTGCGATATCCTGACAGTCGCAGGAATGCAAGTGGTGTGGATGATTGAAGGTTCGGCGGCGGTGGAACAAATTGAACTTTTGCAACCGAATGCTGTGATTGTCGATATGCGTTTGCCCGGTATGAATGGCTGCGAAATAATTCACCAACTGCGCCAAAAATCCGCTACTGAAAATATCAAAATTCTGGCTTTAAGCGCTAATGAAATTCCGCCAGATCAGATATCTTTCGTGACGGCTGGAGCTAACGATTGTTTGGCTAAACCGATTCACCCTGAGCAATTGCTGGACAAAATTATTTCTTTAATGGCTGGGATTGGTAATGGGTAATACAATTTGAGATTTGAGATTTGAGATTTGAGATTGGGGAATGACCACGAATTTCAAAGGTGGTACCCGCCACGTGATTTATCCCTGGAATCAATCCCAAATCTCAAATATAAAATCCTCAAGAAAGAGCATTTATCCGTGGGGTCGCCTCTAAAATCTAAAATCTAAAATCTAAAATCGATTGACTCATTGGATATGGGTTGGGATATGGTCTACAGTTACATTATTTTTTTGAACTGGTATAATTTGTAATTCCCAATTACCAATTCCTATCCGCAATTCCCCATGATTAATTGTCAAATTCCTACAGGATTAATTGTTTCTTGTCAAGCACCTGCGGATTCGCCGCTGCACGATCCGATCGTAATTGCGGCAATGGCGCGAACCGCCATCAATCGAGGTGCATCGGGGGTGCGGATTGACACTCCGGCTCACATTGCAGCGGTGCGAAAACAGATATCCGCTCCCATAATTGGGATTTGGAAGCAGCAATTGCCGGGATGCGAGATTTACATTACTCCTCGGTTTGAAGACGCGCGGGCGATCGCCGCTTCTGGAGCCGATATTATCGCCGTTGATGCTACTGAGAGAAACCGTCCTGCTGGCGAAGAGTTAAAGACGTTAATCGCGCGAATTCACAGTGAATTGGGCAAATTAGTGATGGCGGATGTAGATACAATAGAAGCTGCGATCGCGGCAGCCGAAGCTGGTGCAGATACTGTAGCAACTACTCTTTTTGGCTATACTGCCCAGACGGAAAATTTGTCGCCGCCGGGATTTGATTTGCTTGCGGAAATGGTAGAAAAGCTTAAGGTTCCCGTTATCTGCGAAGGCGGGATCTCGGGGCCGGAAATGGCTAAAAAAGCCTTGGATTTAGGAGCGGTGGCTGTTGTTGTGGGGACAGATATTACTGGGATTGATATTAAAGTGACAGCCTATAAGTCGCTGATGGGGAAGTAAGAAGGAAGAAGGAAGAAGGAAGAAGGAAGAAGGAATAGGGAATAGGGAAGATGGGAGAAGGGAGAAGGGGGGAGAAAGATTCGGCGAGAGAAATCGCTTGTAGGCAAAGGAAACGCGCAAGGTAAGGGTGGGAAATATCGGGCGATTTCCATCGCCCTTTATCAGGGGAAGTTGCTAAGGAATGAGAATTAAATAACTTCCACTCTTGAAAGTGGGATGGGCGTCCCGCCCGTCCAAAAAGGACGGGCGGGACGCCCATCCCACAATAACAATTAAAATTGTAAGTTATTTAATTCGCGATCCTAAATCAGTGCGCCGTTGATAAAGCTGCTAACTACAGCCAAGGCGATCGCCCCCAGTACCGCGCTCCAAAGGCCCATCCGCAAACTAAATCCTTCAACTAACTTCGCAGCCGAGGCAAAAACAATCACGTTCATGACAAAAGCAAACGCGCCGGAAAGCAATCCCAGCGTCAGTAGGTTCGGCACGAAAAAAACTGCTTTCAGAATTGGCAAAATTAAAACATTCAACATTCCCAAAACCGCAGCGGAAATTACTGCTTTCGGTGTGCTGTCAATTTCTACGCCGATCGGCAGTTGAGAAATCAGTAGCAAGCTGCTACCCGTCACCAGCCAAGCAATCAAAAAATCGATCGGTTCCACAGCGCCCCTACCTCCTTAACAGTTGAATTGTCAGAAAAACCTGATATTTAACATACATCTTATATACCTTAATTAAACAATCCGGCTGATTCGTCTGCCAATCGACAGAATTTATGTCTGTTACTAAAGAGTGAGAAGTTATAATCCCTGTAATCATCTGCCCAATCATCCGGATGGGGCCCGTATCAACCTGTTAGTTGAATAAAAAGAGCAGATTAATTAATATGGCTGGCGATTTTTCTTTTAACTCTAAAATCCGATTCGACAAAAATGGCTTGGACAATGCTTCACGGCAACGCAGCCGATCGCTCCAAGTTATGGTTTTTATGCTGCTCGTCACTACCTTGGTGACGCTACCAATATTTCGTCTAGCCGAATTGCAACTGGTACAGGGAGCCTACAACCGACAGCGGGCGGAAAATAACCGCATTCGCCCTGTTTCAGTCCCAGCGACTCGCGGTCAAATTTTAGACCGCAACGGCAAAATTTTTGCGGCCAGCCGCGTATCTCGATCAGTCTATGTGTGGCCAAAAGAGCGATCGGCTAAGGAGTGGCAAGAGATCGCCGCTACACTGGGCCCGATCGTCAAACTTCCCGCTGCCGAAATTATCAAAAAAATCGATGGAGCCGGCTACAGATCAGCCCTACCAGTGCGAATTAGTAAGGATATTGATGTCGGTACTTTCGTCGCTTTGGGAGAACAAGCTAATACTTTGCGGGGAGTTGAAATTCGCGTAGAATCGAGCCGAGACAATCCCAACCAGCAATTAGCAGCTCACCTTTTGGGGTACGTCGGCGAAGCTAGTTTAGAGCAATTAAAAGCTAATCCTGCATATCCGATGGGAATGATCGTCGGTCAAATGGGAGTTGAAAAATTAGCTAATTCAACTTTAGAGGGCGTTTGGGGAAACCGTTTAATCGAGGTAAATGCTAAGGGCGAAGAAATCCAAGATTTAGGTGTAAAAGACCCTATTCCTGGCAAACCGGTGCAGCTAACTTTAGATTTAGATATGCAGAAAACTGCGGAAAAAGCTTTGGGCGATCGCCTGGGTGCAGTTGTGGCGATCGACGTAAAAACCGGAGCTCTTTTAACAATGGCTAGTTGGCCGACATTTGACCCCAATATTTTCACCCGCAAGGTGACTCAAAAAGAATGGGATAGACTGCAAGGGCCAGAAAAACCGTTTTTAAATCGAGCCGTTCAAGGTTATCCAGTCGGTAGCACTTTTAAAATTGTCACTGCTATAGCGGGGATGGAGTCGGGCAAGTTTTCTCCTGACTCGACTTTGGGCACTTCTTCTTCAATTAACATCGGCGGAATTTCTTTTAACGAACACAGCGGCGGTTACGGCGTTATCGGTTTCCGCGATGCTTTAGCCTACAGCAGCAATACGTTTTTCTATCAAGTAGGTATGGCTGCTGGCCCCGAACAAATGGCGAAATGGGCTAAAGCGATGGGCATTGGCGGTACTATTAATTTAGATCTTTTGGGGTTGGAATCCGCCAATCACGGTCAAGTTCCGATACCAGCAGAGAAACAGAAAATGTATGGTGAAGATTGGTATGTTGGCGATACAGTAACAATGTCGATTGGTCAAGGTTTGGTACTTTGTACTCCCTTAGAATTGGCTGTGATGGTGTCAACTGTTGCTAATGGCGGTTATCGAGTTCAGCCGCATTTATTGGCTTCTCAAACCAACACTCCTATTACCAAAAAAGTTCCCACAGGTATTAAGCCTGCAACTTTGAATGTTGTTCGCCAGGGATTGATTGACGTGGTGAAAAAAGGGACTGGCAAACGCATGAATGATGGTACTATTCCTTTAAGTGCTGGTAAGACTGGGACGGTGGAAATGCCCGGTCATCCTGACAATTCTATGTTTGTGGGTTTTGCTCCTGCTGACAAACCGGAAGTTGCGATCGCAGTTATAGTTGAAGGCGGCGGATTTGGTTCTGTATCGGCGGCACCAATTGCTCAAGAGGTATTTAGAACCTATTTTCAAAAGCAGGGTTTTAAACCTACTAATAAGCCTCTATAGTCATTAGTTAATAGTTGACTGTTGGCTGTTGGCTGTTCTCATTTTGTCCCATACATCGATCGCACTATTCTTGATATCTTGGAAAAGTGCGATCGATCAAAAGTTTTCCCCTACCAATCGTCTCACTTCCACGGTTGATAAATTCATCATTTGCGCTACCTGTTCCAGACTCATTCCAGAATTTAAGAGTTGAGTTACGAGCGATCGTAATGTTGACTCCGCTGCCAGTCGTCCCAGTTTTTCTTCCTTATGAGTCTTCAAAAACTCACCGGTTTCAGGAACTCTAAACCTCAATTCTCCTGAAATTAGATGCAATTCCAGTCCCAGCACTTCACTGAACAACCACAGCGTATCGAAAGCGATATTGTTGGCAGCAATCGGCTCGTACTGATTGTTTATCAAACGTACTCCCTGTAAAATCGGATTCAGATAATCTCCCGACGGATCGTACTGAAAATATTCCCTAACTCCCAAAGCTCGATAAATTTCCGGTTTGGTTTCTTGGTCTTTCGTCTGAGTTGTTTCCGAAGTAATTTCTAACACAAAATCTGGAGTAATTCCGCCTTCTTCCCAAACTTTATAATTATCCCTTTTGCGGTTGGCAACTCCAAACACCACATAAATATCGGGAGCAACAACCGCTTGGTTGTTCCCTTGTTCATAATAAATGAAAGAATTGGCTGACACGTAAACATCAGAACGTTCTTGAAAGTAAAGCTTGACAGCTTCAACGCTGTAAGTCATGTAATCGCGCGTGATGTCGCTTTCAGCCATCGGCTCTCCGTCGCTGCTGGGATATTCAATTTCTAGTTGTTCGACTTGAGTTAAAATTGTCATTTTTCAATTTTCCTCAAAGTTAATTAATTTAATGGTAGCATTCTGTCGGGTTTGAGAAAGTTTCAATATCCTCAAAAAAATCAACAGCGGTAAGGTGTGCACTGCACACCTACATAATTAGGTCCTGCGTCCTGGACTGTAAGGCTGTTAAGATGGTGTACAGATACAGACTCTTTAAATTCTAATTAATCCCTCTGTCTAAAATAATCATTTCCGAACCAACAACCGGACTTCTAGCTATTAACTTGCCTTCCATATTCGCAATTTCTAACTTACTGAAATCGAGTGAGTTAGCCTCCTTCCACATCTTCGTTGCTAGTTGATTTTGCTCAACTTCGCTGAGTTTGTACCAATCTTCAGCGACTTTTACTGTCAAAATGCTGCTGGAAAAATTAGCTTGAACAGACTCAACTAAACCGCCGCCCAGTCGATTCTTAATGTCAGTAACTTGATTTTGAATCGCAGCAATCAGAGACTGTTCGGGCGTCAGCGGTGGCGGTGGGATAATTTCTACGGGTTGCGGTTTTTCCGGCGCCACTAAATCGGGCAACTTGCTTTTGAAGTTAGCAGAGATTGGCTCAGATGGTACGATCGCCTCTGGGGATTTTGGCGTTCCCGATGCCATAAAATCACCAAAAGTTTGCGGCGACTGCTGCGCTGCTGGCAAAGGCACTTTTGCTACTTTCTCCGACGGTTTGGCTGAGAAACTGTTGAAAGTTAAACCGACTACAACGATCAGAATTGCTGCTAGGGCGGCGTTTAAAATTGGATCGGACAGCTTCTGGTTCGTAGATGGTGGCAGTAGCGATCGCACTAGCCGTACAATACTTTGCCAAAGTACAACGACTTTCTCTAAAAAACTCCCTTCCCTGCGTTGGGATACAGGCTTTTTCTCAACTTTTACAGCAACTTTTGGTGGCACGCTGTTAACTTCCGCAGCAACAGCGGGAGGAGTTGCTGTTGCTGAGTCAGAAGCGGTGGGCGCGATCGGCTTTTCTTGCTGCAACGGGGTTTCGGCTGCTAATTTTTTCCCTTTTTTTCCCAAATTCCCGATCGATGCCATCAAAGTTTTGATTCTCTGATTTTTGGGAACCGCGCTGCTGGCATTTTGAGTTTTGCTGCCAGTGGGGGCAGACTTTGCCGCCGAATCAACCTCCGGTGTCGGAGATTGAGAGGGTTCTGGAGTTGGTTGGTTTAGTTGTTCTTCTGACATTTTCTCTGCCTTGGGGCGTTGCAAATATATCTAAACGAGATAAATTTTAATTGAGCCATCTCAACCTTAATTTATCATTTTATTAGTTGTAACCGAATCAAAATGAGCATCAAACGTCGTCACTTTCTAGTTTTAGGCAGTCTCAGCAGCTTAGGTTTTGCCGGAGTCTGGAAAATGTTTCAGCTTCGGACTGCCTGGGGTACAGACGCCAACGCTGCTGTCCCTTCTAACGTTGAGGCAGAAAGGGCGATCGTCCCTTTGCCGGCCTCACCGCCTATTTTACGCTTTATTTCGGTAGCCGACACCGGTACCGGGGCAGAAGGTCAGTATGCTGTCGCTGAGGCGATGGCGCAATATCACCGGGAAAACCCTTTTAATGTTGCTGTTCTCGCCGGCGACAATATCTACAATAACGGCGAAATTGAAAAAATTAATGCTGTTTTCGAGCGTCCTTATCAGCCATTATTACAGCAAGGTGTAAAATTTTATGCTTGTCTGGGAAATCACGATATCCGCACTGCTAACGGCGATCCGCAAGTTAAATATGCGGGTTTTAATATGCAAGGTCGCTACTATACTTTTCGCCGCGATCCCGTACAGTTTTTTGCTTTAGATACCAATCACAATGCGGATTGGAAAAATCAGCTTGTTTGGCTGGAAAAAGAGTTGAGTCAGAGCACCGCACCTTGGAAAGTTGTGTTCGGCCATCACCAGATTTATTCCTCTGGCCTGTACGGATTGAATCAATCTTTTATTAAGACTTTGACGCCTTTGTTTCAAAAGTACGGCGTGCAGCTTTATATCAACGGACACGAGCACAGTTACGAACGCACTCGCTCGATTAACGGTACGACTTATTTAATTTGCGGTGCCGGCGGGGGCACTCGTGCGGTGGGGCGTTCTGAGTGGACGGAGTATTCTGCTAGCCGCCTGAGTTTTGCGACGTTTGATGTCTATGAAGACCGGATGTTTGTCAGTTCTATTGGTACTGACAAACGGGTTTTTGACAGGGGAGTGATCGAAGTGCGATCGGCTTAATTCAAATTATATTCAGGAGCAAACCAAATGAATAGGGGTTTTAGAGCCAATAAAACTGGTTTTGTTTTAGAAACAACTGTAGAAGGTACGTTGAGAGGCCACGGATATCTCGAAATATGTCCCCAGTTGCCGAAAAAGCGCAAGCGAGATTGGCTCTTAAGCTCTACTGAAAATCCCAAGCGATATGCTAAACAGGTTTATATCGGAGCTAGCATTTATGAAACTGAAATAAATGTCGATTTTTATATTGTTGGTTGCGGTTTGTTTCCTCTGGGTCTAATTGTTGAGTGCAAGTGGCAAGAAGACAAAGGTTCAGTAGACGAGAAGTATCCTTACCTCAATTTAAATATTAAAAATTGCTATCGGGTTCCTACTATTGTTATAGTGGGTGGTGACGGTATGAGGCAAGGTTCGATCGACTGGTTTAAAAAACAAATTCCTGACAATGAAAATCTGTTGGCCGTTCAAAAGCTCGAAGGTTTTATTACCTGGGCTAACAAATATCTGTAACAGAAATTACGGAACTTGGCCGCGTCTGGGTAAACTACGCATTGCTCCTACAAAATATGCTTAGGATTGCGAATTAAATAATTTACACTCTTGAAAGTGGGGAGTAGGGGTTGGGCCCTCTTAGCCCGCCCTTTCTGGACGGGCGGGACGCCCATCCCACAAGAACGCATTGTAAGTTATTTAATTCTCATTCCTTAATTAGAGACTTGGCTTAAATAAGATTTAAAATAAACGTATTAATAATTCTTGGATTTTTCCGCGTTTGAGACTATTAGAGTTAATTCCCCTAGATGCTGAAATTTCAATAAATTTAGGCAGAGATTGATTGGGAAAAATTTGAGTATCTCGGTAGATTTTTTTGATAAAATCGCAGTTAGAATTAGACAGCATAACTTTCACGCCCCGTTCTGCAAGTTCTGCAAAAATATCTCTCAGTTTAAGCTGTTCCGATTCTTTGAAATTATCCCGGCTGTAAGTCGTGAAGTTACTGGTGGCACTGATTGGATAATAAGGCGGGTCAAAATAAACAAAGTCTTCGGTGCTGGTAGCAAAATCCAAAATTTCATCGAATTTTCTGACTTCAATTTGAGCGGGCGCGAGTAAAGATGAGACCGCTCGCAGTAAATCTGCTTGACAAATGTTAGGGTTTTTGTATCGACCTATGGGAACATTAAATTCACCTTTTGAGTTTTCTCTGTAGAGGCCGTTGTAACAAGTTTTATTTAGGTAAATCAGGCGTGCTGCTTTTTCTGTATCTGTTGTGTAGGAGCGCGATCGCACCGAGTAATAATAATCTTTATTGTCCTTGGTATGTTCTAACTGATGCTCCTCTAAAAGTAGAATCAGCTCCTCAACTTTATCCCTGACACAGCGATAAGCATTAATCAACTCAGGATTAATATCTGTTAAAACAGCTTGCAAACCAGGGTGCTGCTGTGCTAAGTAAAAAAATACAGCTCCGCCACCCAAAAAAGGCTCGTAGTAAGTTGTGAAATTTTCAGGAAAATAAGGTTGATATTGTCCAATCAACCGAGTTTTGCCTCCAGCCCATTTCAGAAAGGGACGTGGCAAGACGAAAGAAGGTGCGGCAGCAGACATTTATCTAGAAATAACGGCCCTATAATATTTATCACAACTAGAAGTCAATAGAAATACTTCTGAAGTTCTTACCGGAGGTGGCGTGGCATTAAACAGAGAGTGCTGGAGCCATCGGCGAAAAGTTTTCGTTAGAATTATATATGTCAGCCTCGCCGGCAAAAATGCCCGATCGCCCGATCGGCAGATTTAGCTCCGGCTGTGCCAAAATTGTCTAACTCGCTCACAAGTGTTACCAGTCAAAGATCTAGCTGTAACACTTTACCCCACCAAGCTCATGCAAGATTTTATTAATAACGTCTCTCGCTACCCGCGCTTTTTCATTACGATATGTCTGGGAATTTTCTTTTTCCTGTTCGAGCGACTCAAGCCCCTGCTCGATCGACCGACAAGTGCGATCGCCCTGATTAGTTCGATTGTAGCGACTTTTGTCTTTCTAACTTTTACACTGCGGGCTATGTTAGGCCTGAGTTCGGTTTAAAGCCAAGCTAGAACGCAAACATCAAGGGCAAATTCAGTTAACACACTAACTCCCAAAGTAACTGCCAACTCTTGCAGGCGATCGCACACTTGACAATAGTCGCTGCGATACATTGGAAGAGGAAAAAAATTGCGCTAGTTACGCCCGCGCTGCTCAACCAAGCCGCAGGCAAACATTACCGAAGTGCAGGACAAGCGTTTGGGGCTATCAACATTCACTGGGGAAATACTGCACCTCTGTTTCCCCGGTGTCCCACTTAATCATTAGGAAGCGGCACACCCCGCCCCGCTTTCCTCTCCCGTTAACCTGACGGTATCACGAGAGTTTCCAGCGGACAAGACAGATGAAGTTTGAACATATCTATCAATTTTTTCAAGACCCCCCTCCTGTTTATCTAAACAAGGAACTAGCGGTGTGTTACATTCTCTCCGTGTTATTGCGCGGAGATTCCTACGGTACAGAACTGATTGGCCAACTAGAGAGGGAATTCCCCATCTACCGACTTTCTGATACCGTTCTCTACAGCGCTCTGAAATTCCTCGAAGATGAAGCCGTAATCACCGGTTACTGGAAAAAAGTAGAAGGACGTGGCCGCCCCCGTCGGATGTATCAAATCCTCCCTGAGTGGCGGCACCAAGCTCAAGACCTCGCTCGTCTCTGGCATGAGTACATTGGTCAGGGAAACGGCGCGTCAGAGCGTCGTTCCCGCGCCTTAGAAACTGGTCAGACGGGTTAGCCGAGTTGGAATCGGATGCCTAAACCCTGGAGATGCTGGCGCTACTTGCAAAGCGATTTGCCTGATTGCCTTCGCTTTGCTCGATCGCCGCACAGCCATTAAAGCAGCTACACTACGTCAGGACTTACGCATTGTCACTTGAGAATTAGGGATGATGGGGAGATATGGGAATTGGGTGATGGAGAGCAAAACGCCTTGCAGAAGAAGCTTTCTGCGAATTTTGATAACAAAGTGTCTGCGTAAGTCCTCGATCACTTTCGTATGTAAATTTCTGTAAAGTAATAGTAGATCATTTAAAATACACAAACTTCTACCGATGGATACTCCTGTTCTTCCTTCAACATTTGTGCTGACGCTACTGTTGGCTGTTGGCTTGTTTTTCTTTATCAAGGCCTCAGTCAAAGATCGCATCGAACAAGTCAAGCTGGCTTCCGAGAGCGCCCAAGAGTCACTGTTAACCGACTTACAACAGTATTTTGCCCAGAGAGCTTACCGAGTTGCAGCCGTCGATGCCCCCAACTATAAAGTCACGTTTGAGGGTTTTGTGCGGCCGAGTTGGTTTCTAGCTATTTTTCTAACTCTGCTGAGTGCAGGCGGCGCTCTGTGCTTGGGACTGGTTTTGGGAATGCTAGTTCCCCAACAAGGTCAAATTTTCCTAGCTTTGGTACTGCTGTCCCCGCTGGCGGGGGTATTTTACTGGAAAAAAGCTGGACGCTCTGAGCAAGTCTCGCTCAAACTCGAATCAGTTGCTGAGTCGGGAAGCCCAACCAAGAGCTTTGTTACTGTCAGAGCTCACCGCGATGAACTAGCAGCCATGCAAAAAGCTTTAGATTTGAAACCGATCGATTAAAAGTTTGACGCGGAACGTTTTTTGATATGCTAGATGCCGTAGTTAGACTTCTAGCTGACAAACCGATAACTCAAGTGCGGCTCTCTCGTTGATAAACCCGTGGCTGTTTTTTTGATCCACTTGTTCGATCGACAAATTCGATCGACAAAACAGTCAAAAAAAACCATTATCGTGAAAGTGCCAATTGTGGCGATCGCCCTTGGGGTGCGATCAAGCCTGTTGCGATGGCTCCTTATACCCTAATTTCTAAGGACTTTTCGCATAAATTTCAGTTGGCACTCTCCAGACAATGAGAACTCTCGCGCTTTTGTTAAAAAACTTAGAAAAACATTGCTGTCAATGTTTTGAGCTAAACATTTTGAGCTATGCGCGGCTGGCTGACACCACAGGAATTTTTTCTGTGGTAGCTTCCAACATCACCTTTAAGCTGGGAAACAAGAAATGGTTCTCTTCTACGTATTGGGCTCCAAATAAACCTTTTTCAGCCCAGAAGTATCTGTCAGTGGTATGCTCGTTACGCTTGACTAACAGCAAAGCTGGGGGAGCAATGCCTTCTGCATGGATGAACTTGCGAGCCGCTGTGACGGGTTTATCTTCGCCGCTCTCGATGCTATATTGAGGCACACACTCTAAAATTCTGCGTCCTTCTTGTCGGCGGCGACTCTTGCGTTTGCGTCTCCTGGCCAATTTCTTTACCTCCTCTGTGAGCAGACAGTATGAGCAGACAGGTTGTAATGATAGCTACCAAATCCGAGGCCAGTATATCCGTTCTAGCTCAAAATTTCAACTGTTTTTAATATATCGACATAATCTTAACAATCGTGCCGATCGACAAAAGTGTAGCGGTTGTGCTAGGGTTGGCCGCAAGTTCCGCCAAAAGCCAAGGTTGGGGATCGGTGGAAGGAGCGCGGAGGGCGATGCAGGGCAATTTTGGTTCAGGAAAGCCCCATGCCTTCAACATCGCTGCCTTCTATCAAAGGAAAGAAACCTGAAATCTAGAAGTGTCTCATCAGTAATCGGCAGCCGATCATTTGTAATTTACTTAGAATTCCGTTAGATATCTTAATGTGGCGCTCATGTTAATGCCAGCCAGTTCAGAATTTGTCAAACTTTGCCGCTCGCAGGTAGCCATCGCCGTTAGTTTGGGAGCGAAATTCAGCGCGGTATACCTGACACAAGAGTTGGTAGAAGGCAGCGAAGCAAAGTTGGTGCCGATCGCAGTTTACCCAGAAACCTCAGCGGAATCGGAAGAAAATCAGGGGTTGAGGTTACAATCTTCCGAAAGCTCGACAGTGAAACCGGTACCGCGACTGCTGGGGCAGCCTGTTGGGGCTGTGGAAGAATCAACGGTAGGGGCGATCGCACCTGATCGACTTCCGGGTAATGAGCGCAGTTCCCATCAGTGCCAAGGCCCGGAGAATTTGTGGCTGCAGCGGATGCAAATTGTGACGCCTCTGATACACGAGGGAGCTGTAATGGGACTCCTAGTCAGCGGTCGGCAAGACAGGCCTTGGAACGAGCGAGAGGAGGCTCAAATACAACAAATTGCTCGGACCTTAGCCCTAGCCTGCATTTTAGACCAGCGATCGCAGTGGATGCAGCAGGAATTGGGTTCGGCCCGGCAAATCCAGGCTCAGGTTTACGACACGATGCACAATTTGCTGCACCAGTTCAAAAGTCCGCTGACAGCGTTGCGAACTTTTGGCAAGCTGTTAGCGCGGCGGTTGGTACCGGAAGACAAAAACCGCAATGTGGCTTTTAGTATTGTCCGAGAGAGCGATCGGCTACAAGAGTTGCTGGGCCAGTTCGATCGAACTGTTGACACCGGCGAAGCACATCTAAAACTGCGATCGGGCACTTCAGAAAAAGCAATGTCCAATGTGGAATCAATCCGGCATTCTCCTCTGTCGCTGTCACCTGCTGCCAATATTCAGGAATCCTGTTTTGTGGCAGAAGTCTTAAAACCGCTGTTAATTTCCGCCGAGGCGATCGCATCTGAAAGGAATCTGAAATTGGTAGCCGACATGGAGGCGGATTTGCCACCAGTCTCAGCGAACGATCGAGCTTTGCGCGAAGTTTTGAGCAATTTAATTGACAATGCTTTGAAATATACCCCTGCCGGCCGCCAAATTTATATTAAAGTAAGGTACAAAGCAGCGGATGGCGATCGGGCAGGATACAGCCAATTGCCGGCCATAGCAGTTGCCGTCAGCGACACAGGTTCCGGCATTCCTCCCCAGGATTTAGAGCATTTATTTGAGCGGCACTACCGGGGAGAAAAAGCGCAGACAGAAATTCCCGGTACAGGATTAGGTTTGGCGATCGCCCGCGATTTAGTCCGCCAAATGCAAGGAGAAATAGAAGTATTTTCCCCAGTCAATCCTGAATGGCTGCCATCGGCGGAAACTCATTTCTATCCAACCGATCGCGGCACTACATTTGTGGTTTGGCTACCGGTGAATAAGTAACGAACTCTATTGCTGGGAGACATTTTTTATGAAGCATCTACCTTTCTTCGATAAAATTCCCAACTTTTCAAATTCTTTAGAATTTTTCAAAAAACACTTTTTTCCTGTACGGTTTTTAGCTGCTTTTAACATTCTGACTGTTGTGAGTTTGGGCGGGCTGAGCGTATACGCAAAACTCAACAACCAGGGAGACGGAGTTGAACGCCTGTTTAGCGATCCTTTTAATTTCTGGTTCCCTTACGAAGGCATTCTCACCGGAGTTTCCGAAGTCCTCTGGTGCATCCCAGTCGCAATTTGTGCATTTACGTTCGGAGTGCTGCGCCAAAAAGAGCCGCGGAGTCGATCGGGGATATTCTTCTTTTTTAGTGCTTTACTACTCGGAGTCTTTTTCCTAGATGACAGGTTTCGGATGACTTTGATTCTTTCTCGGTGGGGAATATCAATCAAATTAATTTATTTCTGTTATGGTAGTGCTGTTTTCCTTTATGGAGTTAAGTTTTGGCGATACATCAAAACCACTCCTTACCTGCCATTAGTCGCAGCATTCCTCTTGTTTGCTATCTCACGGTTTGAGGATATTTTGGAGTCTCAAAGTCTAGGAGTACACGCGATGTTAGAAGATGGCACTAAATTATTAGCTCTTCTGAATTTATCACTGTATTTTTGGCACGTATGTCATCAAGAAGTCTGGTGGCATTTGCGGCAAAGCGAAAATCGTTGATCGCGTCGATGGTATTACAAAAAAAGGCGTTGCTGACTTAGGGTATCACTAAGCAAAGCCGGCGATCGCATACGACCAAAATAATTTCTTTGATTTTGATATGGAATTGAAAGAGCGGCAAATTTTAGATAGTGAATTAAAAATTGAAGGGAATCTATTAGCAACTTTTTGCCTGAGTGAGAATAACAAATATTGTTTGGTTTCACAGGAGCTAAATAAGGTCTTAATCTTGTATTTTAGCCCTCAAATTTTGTGATCCAGCATATTCCATGTAGATGTAGTACAAAGAAACCGGGTTTCGAGCAACAGAATCAGTAATGATGCGAGAACTCTAAAGAAACCCGGTTTCTAGGGTGCACTTCATAAACGTGGAATACGCTGTATATGGAATATGCTGTATTTTTACGACACAGTTGGTAACGTCTGCGAACAGATTGTTAAAAAATATATGGAAAACCAATACAATTACAACGTATCCCAGCTTTATGAAGTGCAGCTTTAGACACGGCAATGCCATTCCCCTAGGGAGATTGAGCCATCAGGGGTTTACTTCATAAACCTGTAATCTGCTCTAAGTTAGAAGAATGTGAGTAAAGCCGCAGCGCCTATCCCGAACCCAGAAGGGGGGGGACTTGCTGCGGGGAAAAATTCTGTCATAATTCCGATTAATGAGCAATTACCAATTAGCAATTACCCTATTCTCATGCAACTGAAAAACGGTATATGATCAATTCAGCCAGATAAGTTTTCTAGGCATTCGCTACAGCGATCTTAGTGGCTCTACAGATAGTCGGCAGATCAATAATAAACTGCGTTCCCTGCTCTGGCGTAGAAATACACTCCAATTGACCGCAGTGTTTTTCTATCAGAATTTTTCGGCTAATGGACAATCCCATGCCTGTACCTTTTCCTATGGGTTTAGTAGTAAAAAAGGGAGTGAAAAGTTTAGCACGAACTGTTTCTGTCATGCCCACACCATTATCAGAAATTGTTACCAGGATGTGGGAAGCCGAGCTAATGTTGTCCTGCGAATTGCCGGGTACAACTTCAGTCCGAATCAAAATCTGGGGGTGAAAAACTGCACCATCTTCTCTACTTAGCCGCTCTTCTAAAGCATCTATAGCATTCGCTAAAAGGTTCATAAACACCTGATTGAGCTGACCCGCATAACAGTTCACAAGCGGCAATGCACCATAGTCTTTTATCACATTAATAGCAGGGCGATCAGACTTAGCCTTTAGTCGGTGCTGTAAGATCATCAAAGTGCTATTAATGCCTTCGTGGATATCTACTGATTTAATTTCAGTTTCATCCAACCGCGAAAAATTGCGTAGAGAGTGAACAATATTGCGAATGCGTTCGATCCCTAACTGCATGGAAGAAAGCAATTTTGGTAAATCATCTATGATAAATGGCAACTCTGCATCTTCTATTTCATGGATAATTTCTGCTTCTGGTTGCGGGTAATACTTTTGGTAAAGATTCAACATATTAATGAGTTCTTTAATATAGTCGTTGGCGTGGGAGAGATTGCCGTAAATAAAGTTAACCGGATTGTTGATTTCATGAGCGACACCTGCAACTAATTGACCGAGACTAGACATTTTTTCACTTTGAACTAGCTGGAGTTGTGTTTCTTGGAGTTCTTTGACAAAATGCTCTAAGGCAACAGATTTTTGATGCTCTTTTTCTTCACTGAGACGGAGTGCTTTCTCTACTTGTTCGCGTCGCTCTATTTCAGACTGCAATTTATGACTTAGAGAAAAACTTCTCAAAGCTGTTAGCATCGTAGTGTATAGCTTTGATGTCGTTAATTCAGTTTTAGTTTTATAGTCATTAATATCGTAATTGATAATAATGCTTTTTTCAGGTACTTGTCCGGGTTGACCCGTGCGTAAAATAATTCGCACTAACTGGTTGCCTAAAACTTCGCGGACATATTTAACAAAGTTTAAGCCAGCATCATCTGTTTCCATAATTACATCAAGTAAGATGATGGCAACATCAGGATTTTCTTGGATTAGCTGTCTAGCTTCACGAGCGGAGTAAGCATTAATGAAGGTTAAAGATTTATTTTCAAAGACAAACTTCCTTAGTGAAATTTCGGTAGCGGTGTGAACTTGAGACTCATCATCTACAACTAAAATTTTCCAGCTTTCACTCAGTTTTTCTTCTGTGGTTTCATCTGCAAACAATATCTCGTCATCCGAGTTCATTACTTCGGCAAAGTATACTGTTTCTGGAGATGGTTGAGTTAAGAAATCGTCAAAATCACTTTTCATTGCTGTACACCTTTATTTTTTACTAATGTTTAGGTTTGAAGTTAGAAAACCTGTTAAGAAAAAGGCAGAAGGGAGAAGAGTTACACAGCAACCTTTTCAGTCATCCTTATTTTACTTTTAATGAGGTAGACTTACTTAGTTATCTTGGCCAAGAAATCGGAATTGGAAATCTACATTGGTGAATCAATTTGCATGGGTAATTTAATAATAAACTTTGTGCCTCTTCCCACCTCACTTAGACATTCAATTTCACCTTTTAGTTTTTGGGTGACTAAATTGTAGACAATATGTAACCCTAACCCACTGCCACCTTGACCACGCTTAGTGGTAAAGAATGGCTCAAAAATTTTACTTAAGTTTTCTGGGGGAATACCTTTACCTTCATCGGCGTATTCAAACCTTAGCCGATTACCTTCTTGCTCCCAAGCAAAGATTAGTTCCCCAGAAATCCCTGGTTCGTAGGCATGAATCAGAGAATTGATTAGCAAGTTTGTCACAACTTGGGACAAGGCTCCTGGATAAGAATCTATAGCAATTTTGCTATCTCCCTTAATTTTAAGCGAATGTTGGCTATTTTTCAACTTTGGTTTTAATTGTAATAAAATTTCATCAAGATAAGGTCTGATCTGGAAAGTACGTCGTTCTTCGCTAGAGCGATCTACTGCTACTTGCTTAAAGCTTTGAATCAAGGCTGCCGCCCGATCTAGGTTAATTAGAAGGGCTTTACTGCTTTGACTAGCAATATCGACAAACTCTTCTAAATCCGATCGCTTCATTTTGCCACTTTTATAAATAGATGCAAATTCTGTGGTATTTTCTGCCAAAGCTGAAGCAACCGTGACACCCACTCCGATGGGAGTATTAATTTCATGGGCAACACCAGCAACTAATCCTCCCAGAGATGCCATTTTTTCAGATTCCACTAGCTGTGTTTGGGTGGCTTTTAAAGCCTCTAGGGTGTTCGATAATTGTTGAGTCCGATCGCTCACTAATTGCTCTAAGTTTTGATTAAACTCCTGTAAATTTTTGTAAAGTTGAGCATTCTCAATAGAAATAGCAATTTGGGCAGATAAAAGCTTTAACAACTCAAGCCGATCAGTAGTAAAAGCCCCTTCAGTCAAGTTATTTTCCAAATAAAGAAGGCCAGTCAGCTTACCTTGGTGCAGCAGAGGAGTGCAAAGAATAGACTTCGGTTGAGTAGCTGCAATATAAGGATCGCGGGTAAATTGTCCCTCTTGAGCCGCATTATTTAACACCACATTTTCCTGAGTGCGAATCACATAATTGGCGATAGCACTTGCCAGCAAAGGAGTTCCCCCAGAAGCTGCTATCGGATTGAGAGGAAGCGATTGCAGCACACTAACTTCATCCTCCTGCACCGAACCTTCCGCCTCAAGCGCCCAGTTTCCCGCTTTTTCTAAAATCAAAAAACCTTTTTGCGCCCCCGCATTCTCGATCGCAATTTTCATCAATCTTTCCAGCAACCTACTCAAAACTATTTCACCCGAAATCGCTTGAGAAGCTTTCATCACCGTAGCTAAATCTAGCGTCTCACCCAAATTGTTGCTAGTAGTCGCCGTCGTTGTGCGGTTAACTTTAGTTTGAGTAGTTGTCTTCCCTGAAGTTCTCGCTATTAATTGGGGATACTTCTCCTCCAAACTCTCCACTTTACGTTTAGCACCCCAGTATTGGTAGCCATAGTGAGCTTTAGTCAAATAAATTTGGGCAAATTCTTCTTTATCTTTCCCCAACCAGAACTTAGCAGCAAGTTCCGCCGCCAGCGCTTCATTCTGAATAAAATCACCCTCTCTAGCCAGAGCAATCGCGCGATCATACAAATCCATAGCCTCCAAATCTCGACCTGAAATTCTCGCCATTTCTGCCGCCACCAGCCAGAACTTATGTGCAAAAGTTTCCGAGCAGTTATCCGCCCAAACTTTGATTTGTTTCTGATTAGCTTCTAATTGCAGCCAGTAATCTTTTCGCTCCGATTCAGAAACCTCTGAATACAGAGCAGTTAAAATCAGACAACGGTAAAAATAATGGTGAGCACTAGAAATATGACCCATCAAATAATCGATCAGCTCTGCCGCGCGTTCAGATGCTTCTAACGCCTCACTATACTGTTCGTAAAGATAAAAAGTCTGCGCCTTTAAAACATAAAACTCACACAGCGCTGCCATACTTTTACGGTCATTAAAATTTTCTAAATGCTGTTTTTCGCTAACTTCATCCTCTTCTCCCATCAAATTTAAAATAGCTATCTTATTAGCAATAATAATATCAATCGCCCAGAAATTTTTAGTGTGATAGCAGAAATGGAGCGACTTGCCAATATCTTCCAAAAGGTTATTCAAATTCAGGCCCTGGAAGAAATAGGTAATAGTTTGAAACATCCGGTTATAACCCGTCCATTGCAAATTGCCAGATTGCAAGCCAACTTTATAACCTTCATTATTAATTTCCGCCGTAGTTTTGAGCGGTCTCACCCAGCAGTTTAAGTAATTGGCAAAAATCACACTATCTTGACAGTTTTGAGACAAGTTATTGGAATTTTCGCTCAAAGTCAGAGCGAGTCTGCCAAACTCATAAGCCGATTGGTAATCCCCTAAAATTGAATTTAGGATAATTCCATAACACGAATAGCAGTAAGACCCCCCCGCTACAAAACCGTACTTGAGAGAAAGGTTAATCGCTTTAATCACAGTCAACTTCCACAGTTCTTGAGATGAAAAGAACGTTAGTGGCCCCATGTTTCCCAATAATTTCATAGCCATTAGTTGAGCCGGATCATTCATCTTTTCGGCATGAATTAATGAAGCAATTTCTTGGTGTGCCAAGTTGGCTGTAGCTGCCGCCATTTCCGCATTAACCGCCTCGCTTAAATTATCTTCAACCAAGTCTATGCCCAGCAAGTGAAGGGCTTTTAGTCCAGATTGAACTGCTGCTTCATATTTACTCAGCAGAGTGTACTGCACAATCAAAATGTTGTAAATTTCTGCTTTTTCTAGCTCAGATTTTGCCTGGGCAAATGCCACTTCTATTAAAGCTTCTGATTCTTCAAAATTGCCGTTTAAATATTCTGTCTCTGCCAGCTCTTTATGAAAGGTAAAAGCGAGTTCGTAGGAGTCTTGCCAAATATCGCCCGGTAAAATTTCTCGACCGAATTTTAAGTAGTCTCTGGCAGCAGCATAAGCCGTGGCATCTTTGGCTTTGCGAGCGGCTGTTAAATTTAAAATAGCTAGTTCAATTTTCTCGTGATCATCAATGATTAAATTTCGACCAGAATTCAAATGGTCGGCAATTTCAAAAATTCTTTCGGCGCGTCGCTCAGGAGAAATATTTGCTAGTAACAGACGACCAATTTGTAGGTGAATTGCGGTTTGCAGTTTTGAGTCAATCAATGCATAACCGGACTGCTGCACGCGGTCGTGCAAAAATTTATAAGTAGTAATTACCAAGTCGGAGTTAATTATTTCTGATTCGGTAGCACCTAACTCAGAAGTAGTTAAGATTAATCCCTCTTGGATGGCTGGCAATAGTTCTTGAAACGTGGCTACCCAAGATTTCTCATTAATAATTGAAAGAGTTTTTAAGTCAAAACTATTACCCACGCAAGCAGCCAAACGCAAAACTTGCTGAGTTAATTTTGGCAGTTTTTTCAATTTTCCAATCATCAATTCAATGACGTTATCAGTAATACCTACTGCTTCAATTTCTGAAATATTCCAATCCCAGTTTCTTTCATGAAAGTTGAATTTCAGCAGGTTTTCTTGATAGAGAGTTTTGAGAAACTGATTGACAAAAAAAGGATTACCTTGAGTTTTACTGACCACTAACTCGGCGAGGGGGAGCGCTGATTTTTGGTCTTTACGCGCGGTATCAGTAATTAAGTTAACTATCTGGTGAAGGTGTAAGGGAGCTAAAGTAATTCGCTCGATTCTTGCACCTTGATTTTGCAGCTCATCCAAAGTCATCATTAAAGGATGAGATGGGTTGACTTCGTTGTCTCGATAAGCACCAATTAGAAATAGATAGTTGGTTTGCTCATCGGCGAGCATTACTTGTAGCAATTTCAATGTGGCGGAATCTGCCCATTGTAAATCGTCTAGAAAGATGACTAACGGATAGTCAACTGAACAAAAGACGCGGATGAATTTTTGAAATACTAAATTAAAGCGGTTTTGTGCTTCTGTAGCGCCTAATTCTTGTACGGCAGGCTGTTGGCCAATGATTAATTCTACTTCAGGAATGACATCGACAATGATTTGACTATTAGCGCCAACAGCAGCTAATATTTTTTCTTTCCAGGTATTGAGTTGATTTTCGTTTTCTGTTAAGAGTTGCTTGACTAATGATTGAAAGGCTTTGACAACGGCGGCGTAAGGGATATTTCGTTGAAATTGGTCAAACTTTCCGGCAATAAAATAACCTCTGGCTTTAGTAATTGGTTTATAAACTTCTTGTACTAAGGCGGATTTACCAATGCCAGAGTAACCGGATACTAGCATCATTTCGATGCTGCCCCTGCTGACTCGCTCAAAGGCTGCTAATAAGGTTTCAACTTCTGTTTCTCTGCCGTAGAGTTTTTGAGGTATTTGAAACTTATCTGTAATATCTTTTTGGGCGATGGCAAAATCTGCAATTCCTCCCGTAGTTTTTAATTGTTCTAGGCATTCTTCTAAGTCAGCGATAATTCCCCAAGGGCTTTGATATCTGGCTTCAGCGGTTTTCGCTAATAGCTTCATCACAATATTAGAAACAGCTTTAGGAATTTCTAGATTGACTTGGTGGGGCGGTACTGCTTGTTTGGCAATGTGACAGTGGATTAATTCCATTGCATCGCTGTAATCCCAGGGCAATTGCCCCGTTAGCAGTTCGTAAAAAGTGACTCCTAATGAGTAAAAATCAGTGCGGTAGTCTATCGCTCGGTTCATTCTGCCTGTTTGTTCCGGCGATATATAGCTCAGAGTGCCTTCTAAAACATTAGGATTTTTGAGGCTAGGATTTTCGCGCTTTAAAACAGTAGAGATGCCAAAATCTATAATTTGAACTCGCCCTGTGCTTGAGTTAATAATAATATTGCTGGGATTGATATCTTTATGAATAATTTTATGTCGATGAATTTCACCTAAAGCCCTGGTTGTTTTAATAGCTGTCAATAAAAACTCTTCTAAGGTAAGTTGGTGAGAAGCCAACCAGAGCTTTAATGAGTCTCCACCACAATCCTCGAAAATGATAGCCAAACTGTTATGGTATCTTTCTATGCTGTAGGTTTTAGGGACACTTTCTAGGTTAAGATTGTGTGTGATTTCGTATTCCTGCTTGTATCTGACTAACGAAGCTGGCATCGGATAATCTTGTTTGAGAAATTTGATAATTACTGGTTTTTTGTCTTGCTTTCTCAGTCCCCGGTAAACTAAAGAATTATTACTTTCATGGATTTGGTTGGTAATGTCGTAGCCCGGTAAGTTAATCATTCTTACATCCTCTTGTCAGTATTAATACTCAATTATTTTTTAGCAATTGTTAATTAATTAAGTAAATGTATCCTCTAATACATAATAATATCCGAAAAATTAAGAAAAACTTCAGTGTAAAAAGAAAAGTTATTTTTTATTAACATTTCTTAAAAATAAGACGGCTAAACATTCCGGTCAGGAGTACGATCGCTCCACAGTTTCGTGTAAAATTCGGCAAAACAGAGTGAAGTGCGATCGCCGTTGAGCTTCCTAGGAGATTTGGGTGTTGCATAATTAGAGTAGGAATAAGTGGAATCACCATGCAATGAAAGCGAGTGCAAATTAACCCATATCCGTAAAAACACTAAGAAAAAATGAAAAGCGAACCACATTTGTGTTAAATGTGGCTGTCAATTAATCGCTGATTATGACCCCCACGCCTGGTTACAGCGAAACTGTGAAACCGGAATGCCTAAAAATGTATGTCAATCCTATGGGTTTTCGGGCAATTAACGAATCAAGGTAGTTCATTACACCACCCTAATAACTTCGGTAACACTTGTGGAAAAACTCTTACCAGATGCTTATCACCCCGAAGTCATTCCAGAAGTCGGTGATCTCGATAAATTACAGACTTATGTGAAAAAAACACACAAAATCTGGCTGTGGACAGCCGTTGACCACTTTCGATCAGGAATTTTAGAATGGATATTAGCATGTCATAGTTTCGAGACATTTGAGAGGGTTTCCGGTTGCATCTGAGATATTGCACCATTCTCAATTAGGTTTTTAGGAACAGGCATCTTGCCTGTTCCACAAAAAAATTTAGCTTTTGTGGAACAGGCCGAAAAGCCTGTTGCTGACAATGGTGCGCCTCTTTTTCCTTCTTCCTTCAACATCTTCATTACCAAGGATTGCCAATCATTGTAAAGGCGGCCCAATAATAAGGATGCGAAAGCACTCGATCGCCCCGCGCCGCAATTTCTGGAGGCAAAATTAGACCCCCAGAAAGCCCTTCGGCTCGCAACATCCCGTCTTGAATCCGCACGCGCCCCCGCAGCATCTCCAATTGCGCGCGCCGCAAAGCCTCCGCTTTAATCATCAAATTGCCACCGCCTCTGGGGGCCCGCAACTGCCGATAAAACTCAGTCATCAGCCCCAAAGTCCCATCATCGCTGACTTCCCACAAACTCGCTAAAGCGGATCTAGCACCGCTAGCTACCGCCAAACCCGCAAACCCCAACTCCGCCTCTTCGTCGCCCAAAGCCGTACTGCACGCGCTTAAAACTAACAGATTCACCGGCGGTTCATTCCACCGCAACTGTGCCATTTGATCGAGGCGTAATTTAGTATCCCACAACTGAATGTAAGAATTTTTCGGTTCCCCAGGCAGGAATTCGCTGTGAGTTGCTAAGTGAATGATTCCAAAAGGCCGATTTGCCCGCTGAGCTTGCAAATTTCCGAGAGTAAAATCTTGATTCAAAAATAATTTTCCTTCACTTGGCGGCGCGATCGACTCTAACTCCACCGGTACCGCTGGTAATGGCGCTTTATCTTCAAATACCGACGCCCCCATCGCCAACACTTCATCATCCGCAATATTGTCGTAGCCGATATCAGTCAAACTCAGACTCGGCATCACGCTAATACTGTATTGCTCAACTAAAAATTGTTTGCCATTGTGAAGGGCAGCAAAGGGTACACTCCGCAAACCTGCTGCCGGAATTACAATTAAATTGTCAATATTTAAAGCGGCCAATTCTGAGGCCATTGGCGCAATTAACCAGCGATAAAGTTTTTGAGCAGAATCCAAATAACTAATGCTGCTTCTTCTTCTGGGATTAGTTATTTCGGTTTGCAGGGCGTCCGCCAATTGCAACACCTGCCACCGCGTTGTCGCCGGAACTAAAACGCGCATCGGTTGAGCGTTAGCTGTGACTAACACTAATTCTAAATGCTCCCCGTTAGGAACATCGGGAATTTCTTGGCTCTGTGGCGACAACCTCTGGGCCAACTTATCTTCTAAGGGGCGAGGGGGCCCGGAGGTGAGGTTTTTCCTCACAGGCAATAGATTAGATAAATCCCTACTTGCCACCAGCAATGAACCATTTTTTTTGGCTGCGGCTGCATCCGAGCTCCTGAGCCAATTCATATAAATGATGGCAGATTTTGTCCCGGTAATTTGTTCGTTTTTGCGAAGAGTTTCGTAAATCACCGATAGATTAGTAATCGGCTTTCTTGGGGGCAACTCCAGATATTTTTCGTACTCGCGAGTAAAGGTTTGTTCAAATTCTAAAACTCCCGAACCGGCCGCATCTAATCTGCGAGAAGGAGCGAAAATATTCTGGCTAATTGCGGAATTTCTGTCTCGATTAGGCGAGCGCAATTCTACTTGCAAAGATGCCGGAAATGACTGCTCCGGATCGGGATTTACGGACTCTAGAGGCGGTGCGGGAATTGGTGCGGGAATTGGTGCGGGAATTGGTTCGGGAATTGGTTCGGGAATTGGTTCGGGAATTGGTTCGGGAATTGGTGCAGGAGTAGAGGGCGCGGCCGGTGTAATTAGGGAAATCTGATTTGGTAAACTTCCTTGGGTGTAAGTTTGTCCAAAAGAAAAAGTGGGCAAAATGGCGTTTCCCACGCCAGCATTAATGCTTCCTCTGGTTCCATTGTCGATCGCGCCGCCAACTACAAACGGTCGATCGCTATTGCCTCCGTGGCGAATTGCGATCGCCCCCGCCCCCGCACCTCCGGTAGTAGAAATACTGGAAATATTGCCCGATATATCATCGTTGAAAACATTGTTCGATCGAAACAAACCGAGGGTTGTCACATCAACGCTGCCGCCAGTGCCACCAGTGCCGCCTTGAGCGTTGATAAAGCCCAACTGAATGTTACCAGTCGCGCTCAGGGAAACGCCTCCGCCGTTGCCGTTTAAAGTGCCGCTGGAATTGATATCGAGAGCGGAAATCCCCGCCTTCGAGGTGACAGCAATATTTCCGCCGATCGCCCCCGAAGCGTTCAAAGCTCCCGCAGTTAAAGGGCCAGCATTGGTTTGGAGAGCGATCGCGCCTCCTGTGCCCGCCGATGACGAGTCGATCGCACCCGCAGCAACAGTATTCCCCTCAACCCGAATCCTCCCACCATTCGAGGTAATATTACCAGTCCGAACCTCGCCACTTCCTTGTAGGTTCACGCTGCCGCCATCAGTCCTTAAATTACCCTCTAAGAGGACATTTTCTGCCTTGATATCGGCTCCCAAAACGGCCGTGCTGTCCCCCCCGAAGCGAGCGGAATCTCGCGCGTTAACGCTCAAACTGCGCGCTGTAATTGTGGAAGCAGCCGTCACGCTAGCAGCATCGGCCGAGAGCTGGCCCAACCTCTGAGTTTGACCGACTAGGCCGTCAAAAGTAATGTTGCCACCAGCGCGCAGCGTCAAATTATTAGCCCGGCCCGGCCTGCTGTCGAGGGTATTGGCAAAAGTGATATTGCCGGTAGTGGTGGCTAGGGCGGCGCTGCGATCGACTGTGACGTTACTATTGAAAGTCATGTCGCCAGATGTCGCAATATTGCCCGAAACCTCGGTACTGCGGGCGTTGACAGTTAAACTCGCCAGCGGTGCAGCTTGACCGACTGTAGCGCCGAACAGCACTCGCTGAGCGTCTAGTCTCAGGGCGTGAGATCCGTCTAGGCTACCGGAGAAGACAATGTTGCCGGTAACTTCCGTGCTCAAAGCCACGTCAGCATTGAGGGATGCGTTTCCTGTAAAAGTGAGATCGCCGCCGGATGTCGCAATGTTGGCGCCGAGATCAGTTTGAGGCGCGTCGAGAGTCAAGCTAGCGCTGCCGCTTGTATTCAGGGGATTGTCGATCGCGATCGATCTGCCTTGAAGTGTCAGCGGGCTGTTGAAGGTAATGGGTGCGACGATCGCGATCGACGTGCTGCTACCGTTTTCGCGCCCGATCGCGATCGAGCCGAAATCCCCCGCCAAAGCGCCGAGATCCGTCGCCGTCAAGTCTAAAAGGCCCAAAATATCGCCTGTGCCACCGATCCGAATCGCTCGGCTATCGTTGGGTTGCAAGCGAATTGTTCCCCCCGCACTGCTGACAGAATTGCTGCCGCCTCTCAAGTCAATGCCGTTACCAGTGAGAGCGATATTGCCGCCGTTGGCATTAAGTCCGCCCAGAGAGATGCTGCTGGCAAAAATGTTGATGTTGCCACCTTGAGTCTCGATTAAATCCTTGGGGTCATTGACAACAAACACTCCGCCCGCTCTAAATGTTACGGTGTCTCCCGTTCTCGCTTGCAGGGAAAGTTTGTTATCGGGCAAGTTTTGGACGGTGATATAGCCGGGGGTATCTAGAACCACGTTGCTGCCGGCCGCCATCTCTTCCAACTGCACTTCTGAGATCGATGTTTCATTGGGTTCTGGTTCCGATTCGAGTTCCCCGCCAGTCGAACCCCCGCTGGTGGATCCGTTACCGCTGACGATCGTAATATTTGCCGGATCGAGCCACAGATTGCCGATCGCACCGTTAGTCGCGCGGGTATCGACCTCTCCTTGGAAAGTTAAAGCATTTTTGCCCGAAACTTCTACTCTTCCGCCGTTACCTGCGGCGATGCCCCCGCGAGCAGTAATATTGCCCAAGAAGCGAGTTATATTGTCTGACCAAATTACCGCAGTGCCGCCATTGCCGCCGTCGATCGCGTTTGCTGCGATCGTAGAATCAGGACTAACATAAGTTACCTGGGCGTTTGGCACTGGTTCCATCCCCCGGAAACCGCCTCCGACGCGCACAGTACCTCCGCCGTCAGTCCCGGAAGCATTGATATTTGCGCCGAAGAGTCCAACTTTTTCCCCTAAAATATTGACTGTGCCCCCAGCATTCCCAGAAGGGCCAAATACATTTACAGAACCGGAGACGATCGCACTTCCGGCAACGGCGGGCACTGTTTGGCCGCCAGTCAGTACCAATTGACCTTGTTCGTTAGTCGTTAAACCTGTGGCTGACGCTACGCCCTGGCCCGTCAGCAACTGAGGCAAAGAAACCGGGGCGATCGCCGATTTTTCTGACTGCAAAGACGGAGTAATTTCTAAACTTAATAAATTGCCAACTTGACTGATACGGACTGCATTTTGTCCCGGAACAGCAGCCACAGTAATTTGACCGCCGGGAGCGGATAATTGTCCTGTATTAATAACGGTGCCACCGAGCAAAGTTAAACTTTGCCCGCTGCCAACTGCCAAGTTTCCGGCATTGACAATTGCACCGACTTGTGAATTATTAAAATTAAATTGATTAGGATTTCCCAGTAAAGCTTTGTAATCATTAATTCCGGCCGAATTGAACCAGCGATCGCCGAAACCAATACCTGTAGCAGTTGTCGCTAAAAAAGACCCCGGCACGTTTAATCTAGCATTTTGACCGAAGACAATTCCCGCCGGATTCATTAAGAATAAATTTGAGTTGCCGCCGCTTACAGAAATCAGACCGTTAATGATGGAAACATTGTTGCCGGAAATCCGCCCTAAAATATTTTGAATATTTGGATTAGTTATAAAATTAGCGATTTGACCTTCGCTGAGATTAAATTGGCTGAAGCTGTGAAACAGATTGGCGCCGTTTCCTGACAGTTGTCCGCCACTAATGTCTGTGCGGTTTTGCTCGGAGTTAACAACAGTATTAGTGCCGTCATTTGCAGGAACGACAGATTGCGATCGCACTGCTAGCGGTAGCAGCCAAAAACCTAATGTCAAAATTAGAGCAGAACGAAAATAGGTCATTAGTCATTAGTTATTAGTCATTACTTATTAAGCTGTTGCGGCATTTAAATTGTCTGTCAAAAAACAATTCCCCGTCTTGTGGGGAGTAGGGTTGGGCGTCCCGCCCGCCTCGAATATGCAATTTAAATGCGCGACAGCTTATTCATTAGCCAGAAGGAAGAAAGAAGAGGTTCGAGGGAAGTCATAAAAGCCAATTGCCTATTGCCAATTGCCTATTACCAATTCCCTGTTTTGCCTATGCCCCATGCCCCATGCCCCATGCCCCATTCTAATCTCTTATCGTTTTGATTTTTTTTGAGCTGTAATGTTCCGCCAAAGTGCCAATAAACTTAAAAAGGTCGATCGCACACCGCCACCGCTGGGGGTCGATCGCACTCCAAAACTACTCCTTGCCAGAATGTCGGAAATACAATGCAGATTTTATATTTATCTGCAGGCTGTGTGTTGACAAGATGCCCCCCAGAGTCTTATGATTGGAGCACTGATTGGGTGGGACAGCAAAAACCCACACAATAACTGGCTCCTCTAATAAAGTTAAAAGCAAAATATTGATGCTTTTAGAGACCAACCATGCAAACTCAAACTTCCTCATTTCTAACTGAACAAATAGTAGAGCAGATATTTTCGTCAGGCGAACTGACTCGCGCTGACAGACAGCGAATTCAGTCAATGCTCTTAAATGAGTCGATCGGCGAAAATGAATTGAGCTTAATTGAAAGAGTCATGGAAGGCGTAGTCAAGGGAATACTTGACGTGCTGGATTAGTTGAGAAAAGGCGCTCACCTATCTAAATCTAGGGTGCGCCGGGCCACGCACCTTACCCTAATTTTAAATAAAATCGAAAATCGAAAATCGAAAATTCTGTCACCGTTCTAAAAATCATCATCTGGGCCCTCATCCGGGCCGTCATCCGAGCTCTGATCGCGACGCACAAGTTCAGAAGGAGGCCTATCGTTACTCCAGGCCCACCACACGGAATCGCACTGGCAGCGGTAAAATTCTTGCCACTTGCGACGGTTGAACTCGGTATATACTGGCGATCGGCGATTAATCCAGACATCAGCGGCATCCGTGCAGCTAGCGCCGCACTTGGGGCAGCAAAACTCATTAGCGTGAACCGCCGTCGCAGTCCATTCAGGAGGATGTGGAGCAAAAGCTTCCATGTGTTAGAGTTTCTATCTAAACTGCTGGTAATTACGGCAAATCAAGGGTTGCTAAAGATCCGCAGAGTTCGGAATGACCTAAGCAATGACATAAGTACGCTGTTGAGTGCGTAATTCATCTCCCCGTTTTTTTTTAGCATTTGCCGTCAGATGAATAGTATAACTGATGTGGTGCAAACCGTCGATCGGCATTCTTAAGTATTTCAAGGACTAGGCTCATGTCTATCTACAATCTTATCTCGTTTCTGGGCATTTTTGGCTTATGTGCGATCGCCTGGGTTTTCTCAGAAAACCGACAGTCCAAGTATATACCTTGGCGCGTCATCATCTGGGGCATTGGCTTGCAATTAGTCTTAGGATTTTTAGTATTCCTGTTCCCCCCAACTCGCATCGCTTTAGAGTGGTTTACTAGCTTACTGGATGGAGTATTCACCGCTGCTGACGCTGGAGCGAGATTTGTATTCGGGAGCAATGTTGTACCGATACCTGGTAAAGATCCGGCAGTTAATTTAGGTTATATTTTTGCCTTTAGAGCTTTACCGACAGTCATCTTTTTTTCTGGCCTCATGGCCTTGCTATACAACATCGGCGTGATTCAAATTATCACCGAACTTTTTGCCAAAATCTTTTATATGACAATGCGGTTGAGCGGCGCAGAAGCCCTCAGCGGCGCTGCTAATATTTTCGTAGGAATTGAAGCGGCAATTGTCGTCAAGCCTTATTTGCCAAAAATGACTCGTTCGGAACTTTGTGCAATCCTCTCTTGCTGTTTCGGGACGGCCGCTTCTTCAACTTTAGCAATTTACGTTAGTTTTCTCAAGCCAGTTTTTCCCAACATTTTAGGGCATTTAGTTTCCGCCTCAATTATCGCCATTCCCGCTTGTTTTGTCCTATCCAAAATCTTAGTACCCGAAACAGACGTGCCGCTGACAATGGGCGGCATTCCCAAGGAAGAACCCAAGCCTAAAGGCCGCGAGTTTGTGGGCGAAGAAATTTCCGAAATAAACGGCGAAGAATTCAAACAAGAGACTGTTGGGGGAGAACCCATCGAACGAGTCAGCCCTTTGGATGCAGCGATAATTGGCGCATTGGACGGTGTAAAAATGGCTGTGGCCATTGCCGCTGTTTTGATTTTGATTTTAGGCTTAGTTTCCTTAATCAATCAATTCTTTGGTTGGCTGGCAATTTTGCCCGGCCCCATTGGTGGCTTTTTCAAAGTTGTCACCTTAGCCAACATTATGGGATTTTTATTTTATCCCCTGACGCTATTAACAGGAGTCTCCATTGATGACTCTTGGCAAGCATCAGTAATCATCGGTCGCAGGCTATTAGAAACAGCCATTCCGCCCTATCAAAGTTTAGCAGAAGCATCGGCAAAAGGACTGGTGAGCGATCGTACAGTTTTGATTGTCAGTTACGCCCTTTCCGGCTTCGCCCACTTAGCCTCCGTCGGCATATTTGTCGGTGGCACGATCGCCCTAATTCCATCCCGCCGCAAAGACATTTCCGAACTCGGTTGGAAAGCATTATTTGTCGGCACCTTAGCGACAATGATGATCGCTTGCATCGCCGGCACCTTCGACACCGGAGACGCCAGCATTTTAGGCGCTAAAACAGCCCCTGCTGCCCCGCTAACAGCCCCTGAATCTCCAAAATCATCGGCATCCCCAGCCGCGAATTTAAAGCCGTCAGTTGCCCCAGCAATTGCCAGTCCGAAGCCTTCTGGTAATACCGAAAAAGCGGCTCCCAGAGCTGCTGAATCTCCTTCTCCCGCATCCAAGAAAAACCCTTAATTATATTCTATTGACTTGTAGGGGCGGGTTTTTCCAACAATATTTAACTCCCGTTAAAAATCTACATAAACCCGCCCCCACACAACCAATAATCTAGATTAACTTTGATTTCGATCGCATCAGCCCTTGGGTGGGGGCGGGTTTACGAAATTGTAGGTTTTAGGCAATTATTGTCGGTAAAACCCGCCCCTACGAGGCCGTGATAGATATTATTGTTTTTTATCCAGATGTAATTACCCCTTACCAATTATCAATCACCCTAAAATTTATGAATCCCGAACCAGAAATTCGCCGCCTGTTAGATGTGATGCCCGCTTCCGGCCGCATGACGTGTAAAATTATTAATAAGCCCCAACAATCAACGGTAATTGACTGCGATTTTCCTTTGCCTTGGAATCAATCTCGCCCGATTTATATTAATTTTGATTTGTGGCGGCTGCTATCTAAGCCACAGCGGGATTTACTGCTATTGCGGAATGTAAGTTTTCTGTGCAATTTTAAGTGGTTTAAACCCGATATTTATCAAGGTGCGGCTCTGGCGGGAATTGTCGGGACTGTTGTAGAATTGTTGCAGCCAGATGCGATCGGCACTGCGATCGCGGGCGGTTTGACAGGACTGGCCATGACTCGAATTTGGCGCGACAACCGCAGTTCCCAAGTAGAGTTAGAGGCTGACGAAGGGGCGATTAGAGTAGCGGGAAGGCGTGGTTACAACGAAGCCGAAGCTGCCGGACATTTGCTGGGGGCGATCGAGGCTGTGGCGCAAATTGAAGGGCGCATTTTGGATTTTAATGAGTTGATTCGGTGTCAAAACTTAAAGGCGATATCGGGTATTTCGGCGGTGGGCGTACCCGATAGTGTGAGGAAAGATTGAAAACTTGCTCCCTTCCTACCAGAAGAATATAGAAATGTCGGCTTTAAGCTGTTGTGCATTTAAATTGTATGTCAAAAAACAATTAAACTCTTGTGGGGAGTAGGGGTTGGGCGTCCCGCCCGCCCCGACCATGCAATTTAAATGCGCGACAGCTTACCAAATCATCACTATAATAATTACTTCACCTCAGACTATTTGGATCGATTCCTAACTCCCGCAATTTTTGTGCTAATCTGTTCACCTGTTCTTCAGGAGTCAGATAACGTTTTCCCTCTGCGTCGTACCAATACAGCCACTCCCTCGTCACCCCAGAATAATTTCCCCTTTCACAACCAATTCCTAAACCTATTTCGGGCATCCAAACAGGATGTCCCGACTGTAATTCATAGTTCCCATTCACTAACTTATGTACTTCCAATCGGGGTTTGCGACGGCGGCGAGATGAATAGACAATGTAATAAAGCACGCCTAAATCTTGATATTCCTCCAACTTTGTGCTGTATTCCTTGCGATACTTTTTGGAAACAACTTCCAGCACCAAAATAGGGACTACTTTTTCATCCCACAGCACGTAACTGGGACGCAATTCTTCATCGTAAAACCGTTCTACTCCTAAACTCAAGAAACCGTCGGGGACAATTGGAGCTTTTTCAGGGTGATAATAGATACCCATATCTATGCCAAAAAACCAGTCCATGCGTTCCGCCCAAATTATGAGTAATATTGCTTTTAGCAACCCCGGTATTAGTTCTTGAAGTTCGTTATCCACAGGCGTTTCGTCAGAATCTGGCAGTTCATCGGCTGACGGCAAGTACCTCGGCAAGTTGTAATTTAACATTGCAGTTTTTCCCAAAACTTACATCAATTATAGCGTGGTTGTTTTTTGATACCAATCGCAATTCAAACCAGCAACTCACCAAAAATTCCTTGTTCTCGAATAGCCTCATAATTTTTCAAAATCTCCGACCGTCAATTTCTAGTGACTCCTCCTCATCTACTCGCCGACTGAGATAATCCGGCAACTCATCAAAAGATACCCCCACCAAACGGCAAAAATCCCTCATTTGCCGAACAGTCATCGTAGGTTCGTCTCCCTTTTCCCATCGCCGCACCGAAGAAGCAGACACGCCCATCCGCACAGCCAACTCTTCTTGGCTCAAGTTAGCGTCCTCTCGCAGTCTCCGAAAAGCCAACTCATTTTCTGGTTGCCGTTGACGTTGCCTTTTTTTTACCATATTATTATAAAAGTCTATTTTAAGCGCTCAATTTAAGCGGTTAAATTACTTGAGGTAGGCACAGCCATAGCCAAAACAGACTGCACTAAAAATCAAAGGTGCAAGTCTGTCACTTTTCTATGGGCAAACATACCCAATTTACAATACAGCCATGAACAACCCAGAAACTGCGAATGCCTGGATTATTTACCGACTCCTGCCCAACTTTCAGCGCTTACCCGTCGCGCAATTTCGCAGCCGTAGCGAAGCAGAATCTTCCCTGAAAGTCATCCGGCAAATGCTACCCAATACCGAATTAATACTTGCTTTTGAGGTTGGGCCAGAAAATCCAACTACCGAACTCAATCAGCCCCCTGCTAAAGAACCAAACTTGCAAACTTCAGTTAACCGAGAACTCTTGAAACTTTTCCTTATCAGTTCTCGCCCTGTTGTTTCCCGCGTCATTCATTCTTTTCACCGCGATAATTTTGCCTGCGTTTCTGACTGGAGTCCGCTTGTCCCAACTCAGAATCCAGGTGAAGTGATGAGCGTCTTGATTAAACATTTGGTCGCTAACTCTTAGTTTGCCACCCCTTGATGATTCGGCGGTTGAAACCGCTCCTTGTCAAACGAAGTCTGCCTCCGCAGACTAAGAAATAAAGGGGGTATTTAAGTCGGATTTGGTATTAGTCCTCTTTGAGAGGACTTTAGCTTTGAGGCAGGGGTTGAAACCCCTGCCGGACTGCGGTTGTAATGCTAACTCTATATCCTCTACTTCTTGAGTCATAAATTTATCACTCTCTCTCCCCAGTCATCGGATCGTAGTTGCGGGCGATCGCCAAATCAGGAACAATGATAAACTTGATATTCATACCCATCCACCGCAGGCAAATCGCGCGATTCAACCTGACATTTTTGTGCTGCTAAATTAACAGGTGCGCGAAAATTAACCAACCACAAATCTAGCGGACGTTCTAATTGACTGAGTGTTTTGTCAAGTGTCCCTGCCGCTATTTCCGGCCCATCCCTTCTCTGATTAGCCAAAAGAAACAGCGGAGAATCAAAAGCTTTAACTTCTTCTTTCTTCCTAACATCCGTTACATCCGCTACAAAATCCGTTGCCGAACTTCTTTCCCATTCCCACCCTATCCCCATCAACTCTCCTATTTCTACATGAGTCTTTTGAGTAGTAGCAATTAACACGGGAACTTTCGATAATTCGCGGATAATCGGAATTAGAAGGTCTGGTTTGTAATATTTGCGATAGCCGAGATTGGAATTTACTGTCACACCGCTAAAAAAACCCATTGCTAAAATTAGCACCACTACTTTTTTGCCCGGAACTTCGATCGCCCGTAAATTAAACCATTGACTTTTTGCTGTCGGTGTGTTAAAAATAACCGCCAAGGTTGCTCCTAAAAGCAATATTACTCCCGGAAAGTAGACGAAATTGTATCGAGCCCCGCGAGTTAGATCAATCCCCAAAATATATGCAAAGCTGAAGAATAGGAAAATTGCTCCTAGCACAAATCCGCCGAAAATAACAGTACCTAAACGACTATCGGGCGTTGTTAAGGAATTTTTAAAAGCGCTAAACAGGATGGGAAGCACCAATATAAAAAATATTGTCATTACGATCGCCGATGCAACTACTACTGCCAAATTTGGCGATTCCACCGGCAGCAGAGACATGACAGTGATCCATCCAGCTAAAGCTTGAAAAATCGGCGCTATCCAATCTATAAATGTGCGATCGCCACTGACAATCCAATTAGTGAGTTCGCTGCCGTATTTATTTGACAAAAATATCGGCAGCCAAACTAAACCGCCAGCCAAAGTGCCCACGGCTACTGCGAAAAGCCGCCACATGATTTGAAATTGCCAAATATTAGGCTGCTGGCTGTTGTCAATTAGCAACTTTCCATTAAACTGCTGCCAGATTACAGCAATTAATGCTATTGCTTCGGCACACAAAGTCAGTACAAAAAAGTAGTGAACCGCTATTCCCAAACAGTTAACAACCACCCAAATCAGCACCGCCCAAATAGGCAGGTGAGCACGCTTTTGTAGCTTTTTTGCAGCTAAGACGAGGCAAAAAAGAGAGGCAATAACTAATAATATTCCTAAAGTGTAATGGCGAGCTTCTTGAGCGAGATAAATGCCGTAGGGAGAAACTGCCATCATCGCGGCCGCACATTGACCGACTAAACGGGAATTAAAAGCAAACTTGCCTAAAAAGTAAATAGCGGGAACTGAAATCACGCCCAATAATGCAGGAAGAGATCGCCCTATCCAAACTAAACTATCCTCGGTCGGCCCAAACAGTTGCATCCACCAGTGGGCGAGCATAAAATATACTGGTGGATGATTGCTTTCTAGTAGCAAATTGCGGAGCACGTCGGCGGTGTCAGCATCGGGGCGCAATTGCAGCGGTTGTAATAATGTAGAAAGCTCGATCGCGCGATCGATCGGCACACCGCGAAAACTGTTGCCCAAACTAAATACTAGAGTCGAAAACTCGTCTGTCCACAGCGGTTTCGAGTCCAAATTGGCAAAGCGCAAAATAAAGGCGATCGCCGTCCACAGAAATAGCAACAACAGTTGTTTGTTCTTAATCATTAATTCATTCAATCGATTTTAGATTTTAGATTTTAGATTTTAGATTTTAGAATTGAAGCATTGACCCCACGGATAAATCCGGGGGCTTGTATCCTAGATGCTTTCGGTCATTCAAAGGCATAGGGCAGAAGACCAATTTGTCATTAGCCATCAGTCATTTTATCCATTATCAATTACCAATTACCCATTTCCCATTACCCATTTACCATTACCTACTTCACGTCCGTCACCCGCCAACTCAGCTTCATATTGATCCAGAAATTCCACAGAGTCACAGTCGCGATCGCAATCAACTTAGCCAAATATTCGTTTACCTTAAAAACATTAAACAGCACATTCACCAGCAGCACATTTATCATCAAGCCAATCAAACAAATCACATTAAATTTCAACAGCCGTTTCAAGCGCTGACGCTTTCCCGGCTGCCGCTTAGAAATATCACCAAAAGTCCATAAATCATTCCACAAAAAATTATTGAAAATTGCCACTTCAGCAGAAAAGATTGCACTGCGAGTCAGCCCCAAACCGAGGACAGTCCGCAGCAGGTAAAAAACTCCCATATCCACAAACACGCCGCTGAAACCAACCACACCAAACCGCAGGAATCTGCCCATCGGCCAGCGGGCAAACCGCAACCGAAGCAAATGTCGCAAATACTCAATATACTGTTTCCAGGTAACTTTGCTCTCGCCTTCTTGCCGCTCGTGAAACACGTAACCAACTTCTCCAATCCAGCGGATGTCGCCCCTGCCGAGCACTTCAATCAATATTTTGTAACCAGCAGGATTCATGGTTTTGCCGGCTATGCAAGTGCGGCGCACCATAAAATAGCCACTCATCGGATCGGAAACTCGGCCCACCACTCCCGGTAGGATCACCAACCCCACGGTTTGAGCGCCCCGCGATAAAAATCGCCTGACAACGCTCCAGTCGCTCACCCCGCCCTCGCCCACGTGACGACTGGCAGCAGCTAAATCGGCTCCCCGCTGAATTTCTGCTAAAAGCTGCAACAGCGTCTCCGGGGGATGCTGCAAGTCGGCATCGATGACGCCCAAAACCTCACCCTGAGCGACCTGCCACCCGCGAATTACCGCTGTGGAAAGTCCCCGCTCGTGTTCCCGGCGCATCACCCGCAATTGCGGATATTCCGCTGTCAGGGACAGGGCGACTTCCCAGGTGCGATCGGGGCTGTCGTCATCGACTACAATTAATTCGTAGTTGCCGGGAAGGATACCATCGAGCAATTGGCTCAATTTTTCCACAATACTCTGGATATTCCTGCACTCGTTGTAGGTGGGAATGACGAGGGAAAAATAAATTTCCGCTGTGCGTGCATCTGTAAAAGTTGAACCGAAAGTCTGTATAGCAGGAATTTGCAAGGGCCCCGACGGCACTGGCAATACCTGATTTGGTTGGTAGCTGCCCATAATTTCAGTGTTCAGAAAGTCAAGGATAGTTTGGTAGAACTTGAGATTGTAAAATATCGTTCCTCCATAATTGATTAGTTAAAATATAAAAACGCCTTAATTCTAGTCAGTAATTCTGTAATTGAGTTAAAAAGAAAACTGTGGATGCAATTCTCGATCGAGCTTTACAAGGTTATAACATCTCTTCTGCAGAGGCATTGGTACTTTTGCAGCAAACAGAGCCAGACGCGCGAGCTTCTATTCAAACAACCGCTGACTTGCTCCGCCGCCAACAATCAGGGGATACTGTCACCTACGTTATCAATCGGAATATTAATTTTACTAACATTTGCGAGCAGCATTGCAGTTTTTGTGCATTCCGCCGTGATGAGAAAGATGAGGGCGCTTTTTGGTTAGACGCAGCTCAAATTCAGGAAAAGGCAACTGATGCAGTGCAGCGGGGTGCAACGGAAATTTGTATGCAGGGTGGCTTAAATCTTCAAGCTAAGCTCAACGGCGCATCTTTGCCTTATTATCTGCAATTGGTGAAAACTATTAAGGATAAATTTCCGCAGTTGCACTTGCACGCTTTTTCACCTCAAGAGATAGAATTTATTGCCCGAGAAGATAATCTTAGTTTCAGCTATGTAATTTCGGCTTTGCAGGATGCGGGAGTCGGTTCGATGCCGGGAACCGCTGCGGAAGTTCTCGACGATTCTGTGCGACGGGTGATTTGCCCGGAAAAACTAAATTCGGCAACTTGGCTGGAAATTGTGGGAACTGCTCACAGTCTGGGTTTACCGACAACGAGTACGATGCTTTGCGGGCATATTGAGACGGCCGAACAGCAGGTTTTGCATTTAGAAAAAGTGCGATCGCTCCAACAAACTGCGATCGACCAAAACTATGGGGCACGCATTACAGAATTTATTTTACTACCATTTGTCGGACAGGAAGCACCGGCTCCTTTGCGGAGTCGAGTCGGCCGCGACCAACCAATTTTAGCAGATACATTGTTACTCACCGCTGTATCGAGAATCTTCTTAGGCAATTTGATTTCCAATCACCAACCGAGTTGGGTAAAATTAGGTTTAGATGGAGCTACAGAAGCGCTGAAATGGGGCTGCAACGACATCGGCGGTACATTGATGGAAGAGCACATTACAACCATGGCCGGTGCGGTTGGCGGCAGTTGTCAATCTGTCGAAGATTTGCAAAATGCGATTCGTTCTTTGGGGCGGAGTTATCAGCAAAGAGATACAATTTATCGACCTTTAGGGGTTGACAATTTGGCAGTAATAAGTAGTAGGATAAATTGAGCGATGTCTTACAGCGAGTTCACCTCAATTATCAAAGTTAAACAAGCCTTTGGATTAACAACTGTAGAAGGGCCGCGATTTCTACCGCAAATAACTCCGATCGCTCCGAGTGCAACCCTGACAGATTTTTTGGCAAATAGTTTACCCGTAGCTGTGGCGACAGGTAGCGAAAAAGCTCGCTCCGAAATGATTATTACTCCGGTACTGCTGGAAGTCAGGAAGATTTTGCAGCAGAATATTAGCTTGTTTTCGGGGGAAGACTTTACGGTTGATTATGAAACTGGACTAAACGGGATTTGTGATTATTTGATTAGTCGTTCTCCCGAAATGTTGGAGATTGAAGCACCCGCAGTGGCGGTTGTTGAGGCTAAAAAAGCTGATTTGAAGACAGGAATTGGACAGTGCGTTGCAGAAATGGTGGCAATGCAGAAGTTTAATGAAGCGAAGGGGAAACCAATTTCAGTTATTTATGGCAGTGTCAGTAACGGCACGCAGTGGCGATTTCTCAAACTAGAGGAAAAAATTGTATCGATCGATCTTAATGACTATGCCTTGCCTCCGGTGGACGAAATTTTGGGAATGCTGGTTTGGATGGTACGAGATGGCTGAATAAGCGCGATCGCACTTTTGACTCAATTCTAGAAAGGTCGATCGCACTTTTATGACTTCATTGCAGCCGGATTAATTTGACTAACAGACTCATGATTTCTCCCTGATCGGGTGTAATAATGATGCGATTGTCGGGAATGGCGATCGGATGAGTCCAACGAACAGCTTCCTCGTAGCGCAATGCGTGCAGTTGGTGGATAGTTCGGCGTACCCCCAGCGGCGAACCGATGATGACGTGACGGACTGCTTCGCGATCGCCCTCAAAGGTTTGGTTGGTTAAAACATTGGGCGATGTTTGGTTTGATGATGAATCTTGCAACATAGCTTTGACTAATAATTTTGGATAGGTTTGATGCTTTGTAACGGTAAAACCGCGTACAATAACAAGTTGAAGAAAAGACAGCAATTCCCCTACAGCACAAGTGGCTTAGCTGGTGCTGTCTAATCTCTATTGGGTTAAATCTAAATTAATTTAGGGTAGATGTCAATCATTTTAGGCAAAACCCAAATAAATTAATATAACTTAACAAATAGCCTATGGAAACCTCAGAAAGAGCCGATCGATCGCCCCTAATGCGACTGAGAGTTCAGCGGTTTATGACTCAAAAGCAGCTAGCAGAAGCACTTGGCGTTACGGAAGCGACGGTAAGCAACTGGGAAGCTGGGCGATCGGTACCGAAGCTAACGCCTGTTCAATACAAGAAGTTGCTAGAGATTCTGCAAATTACCTCTGCTGAATTACCCGACCAATTTGGTTTTCCTAGCGATGCTGATGGATAGAAAATGGAATATTATAATCGAGGTGCTTTAAATTTTAAACTAAAAATCGTGAAAGTTAATCTACTCAAAATTACTAGATAATAAAGCTCACTAAAATTCCCAAAATTTCGGCAACTGGCGGCAGCGAGTATTCTCTCAAACCAATGGTAACAGTTTGCTCTTCTAATTTGATAAATTTCCATAAGTTCCCGGTCGTAACACAACCATAGAGCTTGTTTACAAAGTAGCCGTTTTTTTCATTGAAACGCTGAGCCGCAATCATTTCAGCAACACATTGTCCAAGTCCGCCGTTAATGTCTTCTTTTTTAGCTTCCACCACAATCATAGCAGGAGCTTCGATAAAAAGTTGTTCAGGCGATTTGCTGATCAGAAAGTCACAGACACCGTTAAGTCCCACCGATTGATCTACAGTAAATTCATTACCCGAAAAAAGACTGATTTGCTGTTGGAAAATATCTTTTAATTCTAGAAGAATGGGACAGATAATCATTTCTGAACGAGCTTTTTCCGTATTCAATGCTAGGGCTAGAGGTAAGCGTTTTTCGATGAACTCAGCTAGCGCTGGACTCGGCTGAATCGGGGGCGCAGAAACAATAAAAGTAGGTACTTCTATTAGGGTGAGCTGAAAGTCTTGTTTGACTCTTTTGAGGGTGAATTCGCTATAGGGCATTGCTTTTTCACGCTCTGAATAAAGTTGTCTGGCTTAGATTATAACTCACATTTTTTACTATTTTCAAGAACAGGCTTTCCGGCCTGTTCCACAACATATTAAATTAATGCTTTTTCGCTGATTCCGGCAGTCCGCCAGGGGTTGAAACCCCTGTCTCAAAGCGAAAGTCCTCGCTATGAGGACTGAAGAACTCATTAGTCCTCATAGCGAGGACTTTCGCTATAAGCCCCGTGGAATTCATTCCCTGGCGGGCTGGCTGCCTTTCGGTTTAAGCAGGAGATGAGATTAAACCTTAAACTTCTCCACAATCCGTCTCATCGCCTCCTCCACATTCTCCCGACTATTAAACGCCGAAATGCGGAAATAACCCTCACCCGCCGCACCAAAACCCGAACCCGGAGTTCCCACCACATTGCAAGTTTCCAGCAACTTCTGAAAGAAATCCCAACTCGACAAACCGTGAGGCGTTTTCACCCACACATAAGGTGCATTTTCGCCACCAAAAACCTGGATTCCCGCGGCTGTCAATTTCTCGCGAATAATCGCAGCATTTTCCATGTAAAAATTGACTAATGCCTGAATCTGTGCCTTGCCAGCCTCTGAATAAACCGCCTCAGCACCGCGCTGCACGATGTAAGAAACTCCGTTAAACTTAGTAGATTGGCGGCGGTTCCACAACTTCCAAATTTCGACATCGGAACCATCTGCGGCTTTTCCAGTCAAAGTCTTCGGTACAACTGTCAGCGCGCAGCGAGTACCCGTAAAACCAGCATTTTTGGAAAAAGAACGAAATTCGATCGCACAATCCCGCGCACCTTCAATTTCATAGATAGAATGCGGTAAACTCGGATCGGTAATATACGCTTCGTAAGCCGCATCGAAGAAAATAATCGAACCGTTAGCTTTAGCATAATTTACCCAAGCTTGCAAGTGTTCCTTAGTTGCAGTTGCCCCCGTCGGGTTATTCGGGAAACACAAGTAAATTAAATCGACTTTTTTGCCCGTGGGAATTTCCGCAGTAAAATTGTTTTCCGCTGTAATTGGCAGGTAAACTAAGCCGCCGTATTCACCATTTTCGTTGGCATCTCCCGTGTGTCCAGCCATCACGTTAGTGTCTACATACACCGGATAAACTGGATCGGTAACTGCGATCGTGTTATTGTTGCCAAAGATATCGAGAATATTGCCGCAATCGCACTTAGAACCATCAGAAATAAAGATTTCCGAAGCATCGACATCGCATCCCCGCGACTTGAAATCGTACTCGGCAATTTTCTCGCGCAGCCACTCATAACCTTGTTCCGGGCCGTATCCTTTAAAGGTATCCCGCGAGCCCATGTCTTCCACCGCTTTCACCATCGCCTCCCGACAAGCAGCCGGTAGCGGTTCAGTCACGTCGCCAATCCCCAGCCGAATGATGGGCGCTTCGGGATTCGCCTCTGCATAGGCTTTCACCCTGCGCCCAATTTCGGGAAACAGGTAGCCAGCTTTGAGTTTGAGGTAGTTGTCGTTGATAGTTGCCATAGTTCGATCGCTACAAATGTCGTACAATAGCTTACTGCTAATTGGCAGTTGACTGTTGACTGTTGACTGCTAACTGTTGACTGTTGACCGAAAAGCCCTAGGATTCATCCGTGAGAGTAATCCTAAAATTTAAAACCTAAAATCGGCAGGGTACTTGACCAAAAAATCAAATCTGCTTGTATAATCAGAATAGCGTGCAGTGCAGAAGCAATTATGGATGAGATCGAGTATGCCAAACTCTATCAGGAACTGGCGGCAATTCTGAATGAGTTTAATTTAGGTTGGGTAGTTCAACAAGTAGCGGATACTGTAGAGATAGGCAAAGTAATTGAAGAGCGATCGCTCAAAAGAAAAACACCCCTGCTCAAGATAGAAGATTATACCGCAAAAGAACAACTTTTGCTGTTAATTGATGCTGTCGAGCAAGCGACTGTCAACACTTCCGAAATGGAAGACGAAATTGCTTATTTCTTAAAAGTAGAATCAGAAACCTCTCCCCTCGGCACAAAAATTACATTTGCCAATTCAGGTGCCGAAACTGCCAAAACAATCGAGTTTACTTCCAGCGTCACAGCCCCCCGCCACAAACAGGCGATCGCCCTCAAGCACTTGCTGGAAAAACTGCCCTCCGGGCCCAGCAACTATGCCATCAATTCCGAGATTAAAAGCAAATTAAAAAGCTCGATCGATCCCGAATTTAACACGGCGGCAGAACAAGCCAGAATTTTTGACACTTACCTCTTCACTATTCTGCTAAAAGCAGTTGCTAATGAAGGCGGTACTATTTATTACAACAATGTTTTAGACGACGAAACACCGAAATATTTAACATTTAGAAAAACGGCGGGAAAAATACACGGAACTGCACATCCCTATACTCATGCTGTTGTGGAATTTCCCGACAAACCAGCCCTGGAAGTTCACCTAGGAGTAAAAGTCCAAGGTAGAGCCGGAGTTTTGCACAACTGTAACGTTTTAATTTTGTACCAAAAAGAAGCAAATATCTGCCGCTTGCTCAACCGCGAACCCCGACACTCGCAAGTAATTTTAGCAGTAAAATCGGAACACAGCACCTCGGAACTAAAACTAGAAATGGCAGGTGCTTTTATCGGCTTAGCGTCAGATATTCGCTACGAAGGTGGCAGCTATTTCATTTCTAACAGTTACTCCCAACCCGTAGCCAAACTGCTAACTACCGCTCGCAAAAAATGGGAACTCAACATTTTTCCTAGAGCCACAAACGATGTCCACCGGCTGATGTACTCGTTTCAAACTATCTTTAAAGACTTTAAGGCCAGAAACTGATTCAGTTAATACCATTTCACAAAAGTCTTGCTACATTTTTTGTGTGGGGTTTCCTTACACGGACTTATATCAAATCCGGTAGCATCGTTCTGGTAAAGTCTCTTGCAATCTGCCACCAAATATAAGCACAATTTTCTGTTTTTAGGCTCACAGTCAACAGTCAACAGTCAACAGTCAACAGTCAACAGTCAACTTTCCTAGATTTGCCCGGTTAAATGTATCTGCTAATGTATCTGCTACATGAGCCAAGAAAATAATCTATCATGTTGCGAGCACCCGAACCTTACGAATAATGTTTAAGAAAGATAAATCTTCCCTGCTGTTTACGATCGGAGCCGCCACACTTCTGATCGGTTTAGGCTTTGTCACCTACTACCTCGTCATCTCCCGTGGCCCCGCCAAAGATTTGCCGGCGGGGGCAACGGTTGTCCCCCAAGATACGATGATGGCCCTATCCATCACCACCGATGAATCGCAGTGGAATAGACTGCGAGAATTTGGCACGCCGGAGTCAAAAGCTTCGTTTGAGAGGTTTTTAACGGAAATGCGCGATCGCCTGCTCACAAGCAACGGCTACGCCTACCAGCAAGACATTCAACCCTGGGTGGGTAACACAGCAATGGTAGCCTTTCTCCGCAACAAAATAGCTATACCAGCCCCCTCGCCCGCACCCAACACGCCCCCATCTCCGCCAATTCAACAGTCAGTGGCAATTATCCTGCCAATTGCCAACCCGGTCAAAGCCAAAGAATTATTAGCAAAACCCAGGCCTCTCAGCCAAGGAAAAATAGTTGAGCGTAATTATAAAGGGGTGCAAGTCACAGAAACTCAAGGGGTACCCGATCGCAATTTCTCAGTCGCGGTACTCGGCACAAACTATCTCGCAGTCACCACAGATCCTAGCGCTACAGACAGAATAATCGACACCTACAAAGGCGAACCTTCCCTAGCCAAAACCCCTGGCTATGCAGACGCCATAGACAAAATAAAAAGTCCGGGCGCCTTCGGTCAAATCTACGTCAATATGCCCGTTGCCGCCGCCTATGCCGCCGCCAACTCAGCCCGTGAAATTTCGCCAGAAAGCCTAGAAAAACTGCAACAAAATCAGGGATTTGCCACCACAGCGACGCTGGATGTAGAAGGAATTGCCTTCAAATCAGTCTCTTGGCTAAAACCAGATTCTACCAGAAGGATAGCAGTAGAAAACAATGCTCTAAAAATGGCTAACCGCCTGCCAAACAATACAATAATGATGGTATCCGGTGGCAACTTGCAGCGTTTGTGGCAAGACTACGTATTGGGAGCCGAGGCCAACCCGATTTCCCCGATTAATCCCCAAGTTTTACGAACAGGTTTAAAATCCACTACGGGCCTGGATTTAGATAAAGACTTGATGAACTGGATGGCGGGAGAATTTTCTCTATCATTAATACCAGCCCCTGCCCAGAATCCCAGAGACAAATTTGCTGCCGGATTTGTATTTATGGTGGAAACAAACAACCAGGGCGCAGCGAATAAATCCCTGAAACAGCTTGATGAAACGATGAAAAGTAAAGGATTTAGAGTGGAGGAAATTCAAGTCGGCGGCAAACCGGCGATTAAATGGACATCGCCGTTTGGAGGGATTACGGTAACTCGCGGCTGGATGAACAATGTAGCGTTTATGACAGTAGGAGCTCCCGTGGTTGATGCGATCGTTCCGGCACCGAAAAGTCCGCTTTTAAGCAGCGAACTGTTCCAGAAAACAGTACGATCGCAACTTCAACCCCACAACGGCAATTTCTTCATCGACACCGAGAGTGCGTTTAACCCGAAAAACCTAGCTTTGCCGGAGTTTCCTCCCAGCCAAAAAATGTGGATAGACGCCACGCGGTCGATCGGCGTTACAGCGGCCGTCATTGGCGATCGTACCACCCGTTATGACGCTTTTGTCGGTCTCAAAAAATCCACCCAATCCAGTCCTTCTGCAAAGCCTTCACCGCGCCCTGCTTCACCGCGCCCTGCTTCACCCAGTCCCTCGCCCACTGTCCAAACTTCACCCAATTAACTCTTAAATCCTTCCACAAATCCGCCTGCACATCCCCTTAAAAAGCAACTGGGCGACAGATTAAAACCGAAAGGCAGCCGCCAGAAGCAACAAGCAAGAAGCAAGAACAAGACTTACGCATAGGGACTAAAGAAACCGGGTTTTTTTATCGTTTCTGTCGGCTGCAACGAATTATTTTCGTTAACAAACCCGGTTTCTATGCACCCCTGCGTCCAGGACTACCAAAGAAACCGAGTTTTTTAAGCCTTGGACTGCAACTAAGGAATGAGAATTAAATAACTTCCACTCTTGAAAGTGGGATGGGCGTCCCGCCCGTCCTTTTTGGACGGGCGG